>DAOWGA010000222.1 GCA_030637665.1 Lysobacterales bacterium
AGTAAAAAGCACTCTACCCGGCGTCCAAATTCGGGCACGTCCAAAAGGTTCCCAGCTCGGGCTTTCCGATGGCATTGGTAAAACTCGCGGTCGCAGCATCCACGGTGTTGCCCACTGCGGGCAGCTTACCGTCCTTCCCGGGTTTGCGATCCCCTGACCAGACCACATCATAAACTTTCTCGTGCGTCTCGCCTTTTTCGTCCAGCCAGCCCTTGATAACCTGGATTCGGTCGAGGTTGCCACCGATCGGATCACGCAGCGCGTACACCATGAAAGATGGCGATGCATCACCCGAGCGGGCTTTCAGGTCGCTGCCCATCGGCACACCTTTTTCGTAGCCTGCAAAGGCCGGGTGCCGGCTGTCGATATCTGCATCGGTGAATTCCCAGCCGCCAAAAAACCGGACCACCATACGGCTTCCGGTAGTGCCATAAACTTCTTTGCGTTCCATGGCATCAAAAATTGATTCACGGGTATTCTCTTTAGCGTATACCGCCGCAAGTCCTGAGGAAACCACGCCCCAACCCATGATCGTACCTTTTTCATTTTTCAGGAAAGGGTGTTCCATGCGCGAGGGTTTCGGTTCGGCGCCGGAGTGTTTACCAAAGAAATTGTCTTCCTGTGCCGTGGCCAGGCCGGTATGGCTATCGGTGGACCCTACCACTCCAAATTTATACGGGTTGGTGCCCAATCTCGCCTCAATCGCCAGACCGTTTTTAAGGGCTTCGCGGGCATATTCGCCAGCCAGCATATCGTCCGTTTTAATTGTCGGGACTATATCAAGATTGCCAATATCCCAGGTCTCATAATCAGCAAATTCATCTTCTGGTGACAGGTAAGGATGTGCTTCACCATCCCCCTTGATCTGGGTTATTTCGTATAGTGGCTCCCACTTTTTACGCTGTGTTACGTAATCGACATCCAGTTTCCTGCCGTCGTACTGGGCATCGACCGGGAACATGATGCCATTGGACAGGTTGCCGTTATGAGCCAGCGCCAGTACATCGCCGCCGGTTTTCTCCTCATAGTTGGCCAGCCATTTCCACAGCTCGCGTGGGTTGGGGCTGCCGTAAGGGGCATAGGTGGTATAGGGCACCATTTGCGAGCCCTTGTCCGCGCCATCGCGATAGATCACTACCCGGTGCATATTGTTGCCGGTGACCAGCGAGGTCCATTCATAGCCGATGAAGGCAGTGTATTTGCCCGGATCGTTGTAATCCTCGGCTGCATCGATCGTTCGTTGCCATACGTCCTTGAAGGGAGCTTGATCGGGCCAGTACATCAGGTTATCGGGGAACTTTCCATTAGCGAACAAACCAATCATTTCATAGGCAACTTCGGGTCCCTTGCCGGCCTTGATCCGGTCATACCAGTCCTTGCCCATTGGCACCTCAAGTATGTTCTGTTTACCAGCGAACAGATCGAGGAAAAAACCCATATTGTCCGAGTGGTCCGCCACTACCAGCCAGTCCAGCGGCCTGGACAGTCGCACCGGGATTCCGGTTGACGAAATTACTTCATCGCCACGGGCAAAGCGATGGGCGTCTTCCGGCTTTAGCCTGGCGCCAAAAGCACCGGCATCAAAGGAGTTGCCGGTATGCAGGTGCGTATCGCCCCACAGCGGCCAGGTTCCAAAGCCGCGGCCGGCGTAAGGCGAATAGCTCTTGCCAGTGTACTGCTCCGATAGCATGTCTTTGGGATCCTGCGGGGGTGGAATTTGCGCTTGAACCAGGCTGCAAAAAACCATGCAGGCCAGTAATATTAAAAATGCCATTGCTGATTGGGAAGGGGTTTTCATGGGTTTTCCTCACTGTGGCTTGTGCCATAGCATAACCGAGAGATTCGAAACTTGATGTAGATTATCGGTAGAGCCAGTATATTTGCAATAGAATCAGGCCCTGCCATTATACTGTGCGACCGGGTTCATGATCAGAAGAGGAGCGAAAATGAAAGTAAAATTCAGGTTTTCGATATTTTTAATGGGCGCTTTTCTGGCCGCGAGCACGGCCGTTGCCAATGACGGCACTACTCAGCGGGACGCCAGGGCCATCGAAGTGCTGAAAAGCATGAGTGCTTATACGGCGGCCCTCGATCGTTTCGCCATCAAGAGTGTGAGCCATGGCGACGCGAGACTCGGGGGTGGCTTGATGGTTTCAAACTCGACCGAAGTGAAGGTCAGCATCGATCGTCCCGGTTCCCTGCACATCAGCAGTTTTGACGGCCAGGTACACAAGGAACTCTATTTCCACGATGGCACACTGACCGTGTTCAATTCGGAAAACAAATTCTACGCCCAGGCCAGCATTCCAAAGGAAATTGAGGCCGCCATGGAATTTGCCCTGGAGGAGTTGGAAGTTGAAGCGCCGCTGATGGACCTGATCTATCAGGATGCATCAGCCCACTTGATCAGTTCACAGGAAACCATTCTCTACCTGACAGACAAAGCCCGCATTGCCGGTACAAATTGCCATCACATCGCCATTCGAGGGCCTGAACTTGATGTCCAATTGTGGGTAGAAGAAGGCGACCGGCCAGTGCCGAGGAAAATCATGATGACGTCCAAATGGGAAGGAGGGTCACCACGATTTACAGCTAATCTGATGTGGGATTCGGATCCCGATTTTGGCCAGGAGATATTTGAATTCAAGGCACCGGAGGGTTCAATCAATATTGGATTCGCCCAAAGCAATAGAAGTGAGGGAGAATAATATGAAACGCAGAGAACTGATGCGCTCAGTGGCCACCCTCGCGGTTGGCGTTGTCGCCATTCCCCTGAGCAACCTGGTGGAAGCCAGGGTTGGCAGGCCTGCTACCCCCGGCAGTGTTGCCGGTGTCCGTCGACGGACCCGCAGACGTACACGGCGGCGGGTTTACCGCAACATGACTCTTTATTCACTTCCTTACGGATGCACCACCACCCGGGTGAGAGGCGGGGTTAGTTATTACTACTGTGGTGGCATCTGGTACCAGCCGTCGTACCAGGGCACCACGGTGGTCTACGTGGTCAATGAAATCGAGCCCGGAGCTGATACCAACGTAGAATTTGAAGAATACTCGTAAATTCTCTCGTGGCCAGCAATCGTTCTACGGGTCAACAGGCGCAGGCGCGCTGTATGAAGCTGCCGCCTCCGGATTCGGCAGGTAGCCATCTTCATCCTGCGGAAAATCAATTTCGTTGGCCCGTTGCTCCGCCAGCACTACCCAGCCGCCGCCCATCGCCTTGTAAGTGTTGATCAAACCTACATAAACGTCATTCTGGGTATCCACATATCTCAGCTGCGCAGCAAACAGGCTGCGTTGGGAATCCAGTACTTCAATGTAACTGGTAAAACCATTGTCGTAGCGAAGCCAGGCAATTCGCGCGTATTCCAACAAGGCATCGACGCGGCGACCCTCTGATTCCAGCTTTTCACGTGCCTTTTGTGTGCTGATCAAAGCATCCTCTACTTCTTGCAGGGCTGTCAGGATTGATTGCTGGTAGGTGAATAGCGATTGCTGTTGAATGGCTTCGGCCTGTTTCACACCACCGGAGATGCGGCCAGCGGTGAAAATATTGCCAGCAAGTTCACCACCTGCAGCCCAGGTGGCAGAATCGGAATCAAACCAGGCATCCAGGTCGCCACTGATAAATCCAGCCAAACCTGTCAATGAAATCCTGGGGAAATAAGCGGCACGCGCGACGCCGATACGGGCATTGGCGGAAATCAGCTGTTGTTCTGCCCGCCGAATATCGGGTCTGCGCAGTAGCAACTCCGAGGGTACACCCTCAGGTACTTGCGCCAGGTTCAGATCATCGATGTTCCTGCCCCGCGAAATGGCGCCCGGATTTCGCCCCAACAGCACCGCGATCAGGTTTTCCAGTATCACAATATCCCGCTCTATGTCTGGTATCGCACTGACGGCTGCTTCATATTCTGATCTGATTTGTGAAAGTTGCAGTTGGCCAATCACGCCACCAATAAACTGCAACTCGAACAGGTGCAGGGATTCAGCACGCGAATCCCTGGTTTGCAAGGCAATCTCCAATTGCCTGTCGAGGCGGCGCAAACTGACATAACTGGTCGCCACTGATGACACCAGGCTCAGGATCACGGTGCGGCGTGATTCTTCGGCAGACAGCAACTGCGCCCTTGAGGATTCACTGGCCCGGCGTATTCGACCCCACACGTCCAGTTCCCAACCGACGTTGATCGTGGCCCGGTAACTGTCGGATATCGAGTCGATTCCCAGGTCGGCAGCCCTGTTGTCGTCGATACTCTGGCGATCACGACTGGCGCCATAACCCACCTGGGGATAGAAATCCGAGCGGGTGATATTCAGGCGGGCTGCAAACTGCTCTACCCTGGCGGCAGCACTACGCACATCCAGGTTTGCCTGCAAGGCTTCATCAATCAGGTCGTCGAGAACGGGGTCATCAAATTGCGACCACCATTGGGTATTAACCACCTCCGAAGCTTCCGCATCAGTGAACCGCCATGCCTCCGGTGTATCAATCTCCGGCTTTTCGTAATCGGGACCGACCGCACAGGCACTCAGCAAGAGCAGCATAAATGTCAGTGAAAGGAGCCTCATGTCAGGCCTCCCCATCCACTGAGGCAGCACTGGCAGGCGACTTTTTGCCGGCCATCTTTTCTTTAGCGGTGATAATCAGGTAATAAAACAGGGGTACAAAAAACAATGCCAGCGTGGTGGCGCCCACCATGCCACCAATAATGCCGGTGCCAATAGAGTGTCGCGCGGCAGCGCCTGCGCCGGTTGCCAGCACCAGGGGCATGGCGCCGAGAATAAATGACAAAGATGTCATTAAAATCGGGCGCAGGCGCAAGCGGGCAGCTTCCAGCGCAGCCTCTTTGGCGGCCATACCTTCGTTATATTTGAGCTCAGCAAATTCCACGATCAAAATCGCGTTTTTAGTCGAAAGGCCAATCAGTGTGACCAGGCCAATCTGGAAATACACGTCGTTTTCCATGCCACGCGCCCACACCGAGACCAGGGCGCCAAAGATTCCAAATGGCACTGCCGTCACCACCGCAATGGGCAGAGACCACTGCTCGTATTGGGCGGCCAGGATCAGGAACACCATCACCAGTGCAAAGACAAAGACGATGGCAGAGGCCCCACTGGCCTGTTTCTCTTCAAAGGCCTGGCCTGACCAGGCGTATGTGTAGCCATCTGGCAGTATTTTTGCAGAAACCGACTCCATGGTTGCGATGGACTGGCCTGAACTGAAGCCGGGCGCCGCATCGCCGGTAATCTTGGCGGCCATAAAGCCATTGAATCGTGAGACCAAATCAGGGCCCGAAACGAAATGCGTGGTGACTACCGAGGAAAGCGGCACCATCTCGCCCTGTTTCTGGCGTACAAAAATATTTTGAATATCTTCTGGTTTCTCCCGGTATTGGGGTTCCGCCTGCAGAATGACCTGCCAGACGCGGCCAAATTTGTTGTACTGACTTACATACAACGATCCGAACAGGGTTTGTAGTGTGTTGTAAATATCTTCAACCGGAAGACCCAGCGTTTCCGCTTTGGCCCGGTCGACGTTGGTGCGTAACTGGCGGGAAGCCGAATTGATGGTCGAGTTCAAAC
>DAOWGA010000280.1 GCA_030637665.1 Lysobacterales bacterium
CTGCTCAGATAGTGTTAACAGACCCTAGACAATCCACTTGCAATTAGTTACAAATGTAACTAATATATCCTGCTCACGCAAGTTGCCGGCGCATTTGTCTTTACATTTATTAATAGATTTGCCGGAATTGACCTATCAAACGGAAACAGGATCATGTCGAGGGACTGGATTTCATTTCCGCGCAGCGAGGGATTAGCATCCCGCCAGGCGCACTGTGATCTGCCCGAGGGCAGCTATGAAAGAGAGTTGGGACGGGAAGGTTTTTTTGGCCCGGCCAGTCACATGTACCACAGTCACCGCCCAACCGACTGGTCCCGCTTCGAGGGACAGCTCAGGCCCCGTGCCTTCGATACGACCCGATTTGGCGCATCCGGCTCCACGCCCTGGGAGGCTTGCGGTTTGTTGCACAATGCCCATATGAAGTTTCGAATCTGGGAGATGGCCACATCAATGAATGAATTGGTCCGGAACGCCGACGGGGATGAGTTGTTGTTCATTCACAGCGGTTGCGGGCATCTTTACTGTGATTACGGTCATCTGGAAATCCGGGAGGGTGATTACATTGTGTTGCCACGGGGCACCATGTGGCGCCTGGAGTCCAGCGGACCGGTCCGGATGTTGCTGATTGAAGCCACCGGCGGAAGCTATTCCTTGCCTGACAAAGGCATGTTGGGACCCCATGCGATTTTTGATCCGGCAGTGCTTGACGTTCCCGCAATCGACGATCGTTTCCTGGCGCAGCAGGATGAAAGTGAATGGCAGGTGCTGGTCAAAAGCCGTGGTGAAATCAGCAGCATCACTTTTCCCTTCAACCCTCTCGATGCAGTGGGCTGGAAAGGCGACCTGGCGCCTGTGCGCGTCAACTGGCGCGATATGCGGCCGGTACTGAGTGATCGCTATCACTTGCCGCCTTCGGCACACACGACCTTCGTTGCCAACCGGTTTGTCATTTGTACTTTCGCACCCAGGCCATTCGAAACGGATCCCGGCGCACTGAAGGTACCGTTCTTTCACAATAATGATGATTATGACGAAGTCATTTTCTACCACCAGGGCGATTTCTTCAGCCGGGACAATATTCATCCCGGCATGATCAGCTATCACCCGATGGGCTTTACCCATGGCCCGCATCCCAAAGCCTTGCAAAATGCTTTTGTGCAGAAATCCGCGGCTACGGACGAAGTTGCCGTTATGATTGATACACGCGATTCCCTGGATGTTGATGAATCTGTCATCCCCGTCGAGTGGGAAGGCTATGTCAATTCCTGGAAATCAGCATGAGTGCATCATTCCGTGAAGCGACACTAATATGATCCTGATAACAACCCGGCTGGAGCTCTGACATTGAAACTGGCATCACTTAAATCTGGCGGCCGTGATGGCACGCTGATCGTCGTTAACCGGGCATTGACCCAATTTATCGTGGCCAATGAGCTTGCAGATACGCTGCAGCAGGCCATAGAGGACTGGTCCAATGCCGCACCCCGGCTGAATGCCCTTTCAGATTCACTAAACGCCGGCGACAGGGACGATGCAAAGGCTCTGGACTTTGGCGCTCTTGCTTCGCCGATGCCGCGGGCCTACGAATTCCTGGATGGCAGCGCCTATCTGCCCCACGTTGAGCGTGTCCGCCGCGCACGGGGAGCCGAGGTCCCGGCATCGTTCTACGAAGACCCGTTGATGTACCAGGCCACATCGGCAGGTTTCAACGGGCCGCGTGACGCGGTTCAGGTCGTGAGCGAAGATTACGGCATCGACTTCGAATCTGAAGTTGTCGTGGTAACGGATGATGTGCCCATGGCGGTTGACGCGGAGCGGGCTGCTGAGCATATCCAGTTGATCGGCCTGGTCAATGACGTCAGCCTGAGGAACCTGATTCCGGCGGAACTGGCCAAGGGATTCGGATTCCTGCAGTCCAAGCCACGTTCCACTCTTTCACCCGTTCTGGTTACACCGGATGAGCTTGGCGATGCCTGGCGTGACAGCGTGGTCCATTTGCCCTTACGTTCCTGGTTGAATGGCGAGCTCTTTGGTGCGCCCGAAGCGGGCGCAGACATGCAGTTCAATTTCGCCCGGCTGGTGGCTCATGCCGTCAGGACCAGGCCACTGGGCGCCGGAACGATTGTGGGTTCCGGGACCGTTGCAAATAAGGATGAAAGCCTGGGCGCATCCTGCCTGGCCGAACGGCGCATGTTGGAAATAATCGCCAATGGTAAACCGGAAACGCCATTCATGAGCTTCGGCGATACCATACGAATTGAAATGCTGGACCATGAAGGCAACTCCATTTTTGGTGGCATCGAGCAGGTGATAATACCTTATGGCCAGTGAGCGGCCAGACCCCCTGATTCTGTATGGTTACTGGCGCAGCTCCTCTTCCTATCGAGTCAGGATTGCCCTCAATCTGAAAGGCCTGGAATACGAACAACAGCCGGTACACCTGGTCCGGGATGGTGGCGCGCAGAATTTGCCTGCCTATCGTGAAATCAATCCTCTTGGCCTGGTTCCCGCGTTGCTACACAGGGGCCGGGTTGTGGTGCAGTCCCTGGCAATCTGTGAATACCTTGAAGACCTGTTCCCGGCTCCGGCCCTGTTGCCAGGAGACGCGTCCGGGAGGGCAAGGGTCAGGGGCCTGGCTCAGAGCATTGCCAGCGAGATTCAGCCTTTGAATAACCTGGGCGTAACGCAATACCTGGAAGGAGAAATGAGCCAAACGGCGGAAGCAATCAACGCCTGGATGTCCCATTGGGTTGCCAGGGGCTTCTCCGCCGTGGAGACCTGGCTGGACAACAGTGCTACGGGCCGGTTTTGTCATGGCGATCAGCCTGGCCTGGCGGATTGCTTCCTGGTACCGCAGGTTTACAATGCGGAGCGTTTCTCCTGTGACCTGGAGCCATACCCGAACATCCGCCGCATCAGCACGCTGTGCCGGGAATTACCTGCATTTTCGTCTGCTGCGCCGGAGAGCCAGCCGGATGCCCCAATTGATTGAGTTAGGGGTAATTGATTTCAGGGGCTTAACTCGGCCGCCTGCATGAGTCATAATCCAAGCTCAGTTAATCCTTAAGAAATCAATATGCAAAATCTTGTGATTCTGATGATTGTGTTGCTGCTTACCGCTTGTGCGACGCCAAAGCCGGCGCCGGATGCCTTCAATGATGCAGAACAGGCTATCGATGCGGCTGTTCGGGCGGGTGCGGAAGAGCATTCACCGGTGGAATTGCGCTTCGCCCGGGAAAAAGTCCTGGAGGCGCACAAGGGCATGGAGCACAAGCAGTATGACAAGGCGATATACCTGATTGAACAATCTGAGATCAACTCCGAGTTGGCCATTGAAAAATCCAAGGCGGCCATCATTCGTGGCAGGGTAAGCGAACTGGCACGGGAAAATGAGATCCTGCGTGAAGATTTTGAATCTACCTTCGGAGTGGAATACGAATGATGACCTCGGTGGTGCGACTCCTGGCTGTCATGTGTGTGGCCGCACTTATCACCGCTTGTGGCAGCGCTCCAAAAAAAGACCTGGCGCTCGAGCAGGTAAGAGCACAGCTGGATGAACTGAAAGCGAACGAGGAATTGGCGGGATATGCTCCATTGGCGCTCGGTGAAGCGGAAAGGGCTTTGCGCCAGGCCGAAGTCGCGACGGGCAACGATACCTATCGTATCCACCTGATATACATGGCAGACCGCAGAATCCAGATTGCCCGGGCCGTGGCGCAACGGGAACAACTGGAAAAGGAAGTTAGCAGGCTGAACGATGAACGAAACGCCATGCTGGTGCGCGCCAGCCAGTTGGAAGCAGAGCGCGCCAGGCTGGAAGCCGAACAGGCCAGGATGATTTCCCGGGCCACAGCCGAAGACGCGCAACGCGCACGGGAAGAAGTCGCGCAGGCACAACAGCGCGAGGCACAGTCCCAACGCACTGCGGATCAGGCGCGCCAGGAAGCGAATCAGGCCAAGGCCCTGGCTGCATCGAGCGTTACCGCAGCTGATCTGGCACGCAGAGAGGCTGAACTGGCGGCGGAACAGGCTGATTCACTGCGCCGCCAGCTGGAAAATCTGCAATTGCGCCAGACGGAAAGTGGTGTTGTTGTTACCCTTGGGGACGTACTGTTTGAATCAGGACAAACTGATTTGAGGGAAGAAGCGCATTCCAGCCTGGTGGAAGTGGTGGATTTACTGCAAAGCGAGCCCGACAAGAAAATCCGGATTGAGGGCCACACGGATTCCACCGGTGAAGCAGCAACAAACCTGAAAATTTCTGAGCGAAGGGCCAACAAAGTGCTGGAAGCCCTGGTTGCACTTGGAGTGGACCCGGCCCGTGTTACGACTGCCGGATTGGGAGAAGATTTCCCAATCGCCAGCAACGAAACCGAACAGGGCCGCAACCGAAATCGGCGCGTCGATGTGATACTGCTGGATGATTGAACTGTCAGCTTGATGCAGCGGTGAATTTGACGAAAAATCCAGCCTGAAATATTTGTTACGCATCCATTGTCAGCTGTCGATTCCACTTGAGGTTCTGCATCATTTGCGCTAGATTTAATACAGCACCATGGTTTATCCAATCAAAAATGGAGTTCGCGGATAATGGCTGTCATGCCTCATGTCCGTCGCACGTCAAATTCTGAACTCCATTCCACTCGTTTAAAAATTCACATCAATTATGTGACCTCAGTGTCCACGGAATCCGTGCGCTGGGGCGCTTTGTCACTGCTGTATCGATCAGATTCGGAGGAATTACATGTTTGAACACCGCCAGGAGCAATTGGAACAACTGAAGAAGGAAAATCAAGATTTTCTTCGTGTCTTCAACCGTCATCAGGAACTGGACAAACGGGTTATAGCTGCTGAAGTCGGCACGACCCCTATGGAAGACCTGGCTTTGAATCAGCTCAAGAAAGAAAAGCTGTGGGCGAAAGACCAACTGGCACGTATGATGGACGCTAAAGCTACCTGACTAGTCGCACTAATCGAAACATGCGGCCGGGATGATACCCGGCCGCTTTGTTTTGTCCTGCTAAACTCTGAAATGAGGCTGACTCATGCGGCCACCCGGCCAGCGTTTCGGTACACCGAACTGGAGCACATTCTCTGATGGCTATTTTTAATAATGTTCTTGAATTGATCGGTAACACACCGATTGTACGGATCAATCACCTCGATACCGGGCCCTGTGAATTGTTCATCAAGCTGGAAAGCCAGAATCCCGCCGCGTCGATTAAAGACCGGATCGGCCTGAAGATGATCGAAGATGCCGAACAGGCCGGACTGATCCGGCCCGGTGCAACCCTGGTCGAGGGTACGGCCGGAAACACGGGTCTTGGACTGGCCCTGGTTGCCGCCCAGAAAGGCTATGATTTGATTCTCGTCATCCCGGATAAAATGAGCAGGGAGAAGATCTCTAACCTGAAGGCGATGGGCGCCGAAGTTGTGTTGACCCGTTCGGATGTGGCCAAGGGTCACCCGGAATACTACCAGGATCTTGCCAGGCGGCTGGCCGATGAAACGGATGGCGCCTTTTTCATTAACCAGTTTGGCAATCCGTCTAATCCCAGGGCGCATGAAGAAGGGACCGGGCCGGAAATCTGGCAGCAGATGGGCGGCAATCTGGATGCAATTGTGCTCGGTGTCGGTTCGAGCGGTACAGTAACCGGTTTGTCGCACTATTTTGCCCGGGAGGCGCCCGGGTTGGAGCTGGTGCTGGCCGATCCCGAAGGCTCCATACTCGCGGAGTACATCAACGAGGGTACACTCGCTACGAAAAGCGGCTCCTGGCTGGTAGAGGGCATCGGGGAAGACTTTTTGCCCACCATCAGCGATTTCAGCCGCATCAGGAAAGCCTATACCATCAGCGACAGGGAGAGTTTCCTGGTTGGCCGGGAGTTGCTGGTCAAGGAAGGGATACTGGCTGGTTCATCTACCGGCACCTTGCTGGGCGCTGCACTGCGGTACTGCCAGGAACAGACCGAAGCCCGCCGCGTGCTGACTTTTGCCTGTGATACCGGCAACCGTTATCTGTCCAAGATGTTCAACGATTTCTGGATGCGTGACCAGGGATTCATTGCAAGCGATCAACATGGTGATTTGCGGGACTTGATTGCACGGCCTTATGAATCCAAAGACACGGTAACCATCAGTCCGGATGAACCCATGGCGAATGCCTACAAACGGATGAAACTGTACGACGTGTCGCAACTGCCGGTAATAGAGCAAGGCGAAATAGTGGGTATACTTGACGAATCCGACCTGTTGCTGGCCGTAGCCGAATCCCCCGGCCGTTTTGACCAACCGGTCAGCAGCGCGATGGTATCCGAGTTGACGGAAATTGATGTCAAGTCGCCGGTCGCTGACCTGATGCCTATTTTTGCGCGTGACTTTGTTGCCATTGTGAAAGACGGGGCGAAGTTCCTGGGCTTGATCACACGCGTTGACCTGTTGAACTACCTGCGCCGCAAGGCAGACAGATAATGAAGAAGCATAAACTTTCAACCCGCGTCATCCACGCGGGTCAGAAACCTGACCCGTCTACCGGCGCCATCATGACGCCGATTTATGCGTCCAGCACTTATGTGCAAAGTAGCCCGGGCGAACACCTGGGATGGGAGTATTCGCGCAGTCACAATCCAACCCGGGATGCATATGAAAAATGCACCGCTGACCTGGAAGGTGGTATTCGCGGCCTGGCGTTTGCATCGGGAATGGCGGCCACGTCCGCGATACTGGAATTGCTGGATGCGGGTGACCATTTGGTTGCGGGCGATGACCTTTACGGAGGAACCTTCCGGCTTTTTCATGGAGTTCGTGAACGATCGGCAAATCTGAAGTTC
>DAOWGA010000061.1 GCA_030637665.1 Lysobacterales bacterium
GGCCTGTCCGGGAGGTGGCGGGTGTCTACCTGCAGGACCGTCATTTGTCGGGAACAAATGAAGAGCGAACAGGGATGTCTCGAGCGTGTCCTGCAGGTAGACACGCGGCACCTCCCTTCCGGCATTGCTCAAATCGCGAACAAGTGGCTTATTTGATTTTGAGGTCTCGCAGGCCTTCCTGTTCTGAATACCACGCGGAAAGATCCGCGATATCCTGATTGCTGAGCTGGGAGGCAAAGCCGGCCATGATGGGATTGGTGCGGCGCCCGGAACGGTAATCCGACAGCGCTTGAGTGAGATAGCTCTTGTACTGGCCTGCCAGGTTGGGGTAATTCGGATCCATGCTTTGCCCGGTGGGGCCGTGGCATGCTTCGCAGACTTTAGCCTTTTCCTGTCCGGCAGCGGGATTGCCCTTCGCCTGCAATGTCATCGGTAAGGCCAGCAATAGCAGAAGCAATATTGAATTCTTGATCATTTCTGGTTCTTACCCAGTGAAGCAAAATACGCTGATACATCCTCGATGTCGCCATCGCTCAGGCTGTTGGCCTGATTTTCCATGGTCGCATGATCCCTTTCCCCATTCCGGTAGGCCTTCATTGCAGCAACCAGGTACTCGTAATTCTGGCCACCGATCTTGGGTACCTTGTAAGTAGGGTAGACATTGTTATAGCCGGGGATGCCATGGCAACCCGTGCAGGTATAGGCCTTCACTTGCCCGCTTTCAGCATCACCGGCCGCATGGGCGGCAGCGGCCGGGAACAGGGAAATGGCTGAAGCAAGCAAGGCAGCCGGAATAATCAGGGTGTGGCGCATGGAAATCTCAAATCAGCCGGAAAATAGGGTCCAAAGCAGTCGGCGATTATACCTTCTGTTACAGCGCAAACCAACGATTCCGAATAAAAATCAGCAGATCGATTGGCAGATTCGCAGAGTGCAGCCTTATCCCGGACCCGTCTTTTCGCAGATTTTGCCAACTATTGGGGATCTGCACCATTGGCTGCTGGTCTTTCTGTAACCGTAAGCCGCCTGAAGCCGTCTTAATAGCCGACAGAGAGCGTTTCAGAGCTATGGCCCGCTTATTGCATATCTATTGGTTGGAAGACTATTTACTGATAAAGGATTAAACGTGACATCTGGCACATAGGCATAAGTTTTGACTGTGTTAGTGTTGTAGTTAAATAATACACCAGGATTACATATCATGACTTTTCTAAATTCCGGACGATTGGCTTACCAGGGCCTGTTTCTGGTTTTGCTTGCTTCTTCAGTGCTTTTACAAGGCTGTCTGGACCAGGTGAATGGCAGTGAGGACACGGCCAGGGCCGAGGAGAAGCTTTCAGTCCCAGTTGAAGCCGCGACCGTGGCCAGTGGAGACATGGCCGCGTTCTACTCGGGAACGGCCACTCTCGAAGCCGATGAGCAGGCGATCGTGGTATCGCAGATTACCGGCGTTGTACTGCAAATCCATGCCGAGGAAGGAGATTTCGTGGAAGCCGGGCAGATCCTGGCCAAAGTAGAGACAGACCGCTACGCCCTGGAGGTCGAGAGGGCCAATGCAGGTTTGAAGCGCTTAAAGACTGATTTTCAGCGCAAGAAAGAATTGTTCCAGAAAAAACTGGTCAGCGCCGAGGACTTCGAGCGTGTAAGCGCTGAATACGATGCACAAAAAGCCGCTTATGACCTGGCCAGGCTCGATCTCGAGTACACCAGCATTCGCGCACCGATCAGTGGCTATGTTTCAGAGCGGATGGCGCGCGCCGGTAACCTGGTTAAGCTACATCAGCCGGTTTTTCGGGTGACCAGTTACGACCCCTTACTGGCCGTACTGCACGTGCCGGAGCGTGAACTACGGGTGCTGCGTAAAGGCCTGCAGGTTTCGATGTCACTCGATGCATGGCCCGGAGAAGTGTTCCAGGGTGAAGTCATTCGTATCAGCCCGGTGGTTGATCCGGGCACCGGAACATTCCGGGTAACTGCCGAAATCACGGACCGTAAGCAGATGTTGAAACCGGGCTTGTTCGGACGGGTGGAAATACTCCATGACCTGCACAAAGACGTGCCGGTCATACCGCGCAGCGCGGTCATCACCGAAGATGAACTCAGCCACGTATTCGTCATCAGTGATGAAGGCAGCGCCATCCGCCGCGCCATTCAACTGGGTTATGAGCGTGAAGGCATGATCGAGGTGGCCGAAGGCCTGAGCAAAGGTGAAACCGTAGTGACGGCAGGCAAGGCCAGCCTGAGCGATGGCACGCGAGTCGAGGTGGTCGGTCAAGACCTGAATCCGGGCGCGTGAGCCCAGGGCCTAGACGATGAAACTGGTTGAAATCGCCACGCGCCGACGCGTGGCCATCTCCATGGCGGCGGTTACCCTGGTTCTGTTCGGGCTGATCGCCCTGAAGGACCTGAAGGTCAACCTGCTGCCCGATCTTTCCTACCCGACGTTGACGGTCCGCACCGAATACCGGGGCGCGGCTCCGGAGGAAATCGAAACACTGCTGACCCGCCCGGTTGAAGAGGCTGTCGGTGTGGTCAAGAACGTGGGCAGCGTCAAGTCGGTTTCCCGCGCCGGGCAGTCCGACGTCATTCTGGAATTCGCATGGGGCACGAACATGGACCGTGCGGGTCTCGATGTGCGGGAGAAACTCGAAGTTCTGCAATTGCCGCTGGAGGCCAGCAGACCCCTGTTGCTTCGTTTCAATCCCGCAACCGATCCGATCATGCGCTTCGGCTTGATTTCTGCAAGTTCCGAGGAAGCCTCACTCAAAGCTTTGCGCCGCTACGCAGATGAGGAAATCAAGAAGCTGCTGGAGCCGGTGGAGGGTGTGGCCGCGGTCAAGATCAGCGGCGGGCTCGAGGATGAAATCCAGATCGAAATCGATCAGCGGAAAATGGCGCAGCTCAACTTGTCCCTGGATATGCTCAGTGCGCGCCTGGCCGCTGAAAATGTCAATGTGTCTGCCGGCAGGCTGGAAGAGGGCGCCCAGCGCTACCTGGTGCGTACGATCAACCAGTTTGGCTCGATAGAGGAATTTGGTGGATTGATCATCGCGCCCGGCGAGACCCGTCCGGTTTACCTGCGTGATATAGCCAATGTCCGGGCCGGCTACAGCGAGCGTGAAGCCATCATTCGGATGAACGGCCAGGAAGCCGTCGAAGTCGCCATCTACAAGGAAGGCGACGCCAATACAGTCAGTGTTGCGCGGGGCGTCAGTAAGCGCATCGAGAGCCTGTCGGAAAATTTGCCGCAGGGCATGTCGATGGAGAAAGTCGATGACCAGTCCATCTTCATCGACCGCGCCATCAGCGAAGTCGTCACTGCGGCCATCCTCGGCGGCCTGCTGGCGATTCTGGTGATTTTCCTGTTTTTGCGCAATATCTGGTTCACATTCACCATCGCGCTGTCCATACCGGTTTCCATCATCGCCACTTTTTTCCTGATGGGGCAGGCGGGTATCTCATTGAATATCATGTCGCTGGGTGGCATCGCCCTGGCCACCGGCTTGCTGGTGGACAATGCCATCGTGGTATTGGAAAACATCTCGCGTTACCGGGCGCAGGGCGAGGGACTGGTGAACGCCGCGATCAAAGGCGCCAGTGAGGTCGGCGGAGCGGTCATTGCCGCCACCCTGACCACCATTGCTGTGTTCCTGCCGCTGGCCTTTGTCGATGGTGTGGCCGGGCAACTGTTCCGCGACCAGGCCCTGACTGTTACCTTTGCGCTGGCCATCTCGCTGGCGGTCGCGGTGACCCTGATCCCGATGATGGCCTCAGCCAGGGGCCACAAGTCACTGGTACGCGCCAGGGAAAATAACGGAGCCAGCAGCCGCTTCGGCAGTTGGTTTTCAGGCAAGTATGGCGGCATGCTCAACTGGGCTTTGACCCACCGTTTCCTGACGCTGGCCGCATCCACGGTCCTGCTGGTTGTCGCCGTCTTGATGCTAAGCACCGTCGGCACGGAGTTGGTGCCCCAGCTGGACCAGGGCCGTTTCAATGTCACGCTTGAAGCAACCCCGGGCACACCGCTGGAGGAGACCGACCGGATCGGGGGTGAACTACAACGCATGGCGGCAGGTGACCCCAATGTCGCCACCATTTACGGCGTGGCGGGTTCAGGCAATAGAATCGACGCCAATCCGACAGAAAGCGGTGAAAACATTGCCCGGATGTTGGTGGTGATGAATCCTGAAGCAAGCGCAGGCGACCAACAACGCGTGATTCGGGATCTCAGGAACAGGGCCCGCGATACTGCCGGCCTGGATGCGAATTTCTCTGCACCGGAATTACTCAGCTTTGACAAGCCGCTGGAAATTGAAATCCAGGGCTACGATCTGGATTCATTGCGCACGGCCAGCAGCGAAGTCCTGCGCCGCCTGCGCCATTCGGATCGCTTTGCCGATGTGGAGTCGAGCCTGGAACGCGGCCATCCCGAAATCCAGATCTTTTTTGACCAGGAGCGGGCCGCGGCGCTGGGCCTGACGGTGAAGGAGATTTCTGACCAGGTGGTGGGCAAAATACGCGGCCAGGTCGCTACCCGTTACAGCTGGCGCGACCGCAAGATCGATGTGCTGGTGCGCCTGTCCGAGGACGAGCGCCAGTCCATCGCCTCCGTGCGTGAATTAATTGTGAACCCGCAGAGCGAGCACCCGGTGCCGCTGTCGTCCGTGGCTGAAATCCGGGTTGCAGAAGGCCCGGCGGAAATCCGCCGCGGCAACCAGGAGCGCATGGCCCTGGTCCAAGCCAATCTTGCGCATGGCGACCTGGGTAGTGCGGTTGAAGAGGCTGAAACGCTGCTGGCGGACATGCAATTACCCTACGGCCTGACCATGAATATCACCGGGCAGAGCGAAGAAATGGAAGCTTCATTCAAGTCCCTGATGTTTGCCCTGGGCCTGGCGGTGTTCCTGGTCTACCTGGTGATGGCTGCGCAGTTCGAGTCCCTGCTACACCCCTTTGTCATTTTATTCTCCATCCCGCTGGCGGCCGTTGGCGTGGCGCTGGCCCTGTGGCTGACCGACACCAGCCTCAGCGTGATCGTGTTCATCGGCCTGATCATGCTGGCCGGCATCGTGGTGAACAATGCCATCGTGCTGCTGGACCTGATCAACCAGTTGCGCGAGCGCGGCATGGACCGGATCAGCGCCATCACGGAAGGCGCCAGACTTCGCTTGCGGCCCATCATGATGACCACTCTGACCACGGTGCTCGGCCTGTTGCCGATGGCGCTGGGGCTGGGTGAAGGCTCCGAGATGCGCACACCGATGGCTATTACAGTGATCGGGGGCTTGCTGACATCCACGATGCTGACGCTGTTGGTCGTTCCGGTGATGTATTCGCTGTTGGACCGCCGGCAGGACGTGGTCCCTGTTGAAAGCGACGCTGTATCAACAGACGACTTGCCCGGGCCGGGCGGCCAATTCCACAGCGTTGCAGCCAGCAGCTGAACCATGGCTCCTGCACGCTTCGCAATGAACCGCCCGGTCACCATGATCATGGTGTTCGTTTCCATGATCACGATGGGGCTGGTGGCCAGCCGCCTGCTGCCGCTGGAATTCTTTCCGGCCGTGGACATCCCCTTCATCATCCTGGACATCCCCTACCAGGGCTCTACGCCGGAAGAAGTGGAGCGGGAAATCACCCGCCCGGCCGAAGAAGTCATATCCACATTGCGAGGCATCAAGCGGCTTGAATCAACCTCATCTTCCAATGGGTCACGAATCGAGGTGCAATTCGACTGGGACGCCGATGTCGCGGTAAAAGCAGTTGAGGCCCGTGAACGGGTAGAAGCAATCCGTGATCAACTGCCTGCTGATATTCGCCGCATCAATGTGTACAAATTCAATCTCACAGATCAGCCGGTACTGACGCTGCGTATTTCCAGCGAGCGCGATCTGTCCACGGCTTATGACATGCTGAACAGAATCCTGGTCAGGCCGCTGGAGCGGATAACGGGTGTGGCCCGGGTGGATTTGCAGGGCATCGAGCCGCGCGAGATCCGTATCGAGTTGATTGCAGACCGGGTGATCGCGCACGGAATCGATTTGAATGAACTGCAGGCGCAATTGAGCCAGGTTAATTTTTCAGATTCAGCCGGCCTGATTCGCGACAATGAAACCCGTTACCGGGTCAATCCCCGCGGTGAATTCCGCTCGATCGACGAAATCCGGGAGTTGGTCATTTCTCCGGATGGCCTGAGGCTGAGCGATATTGCGGAAATCACTTATGACAGCAAGCGGCGTGATTACGCGCGTCACCTGGACCGCAAATACGCCATCGGGGTCAGCGTTTACAAGGAAAGTGGCGCCAACCTGGTGGATGTGGGAAGAAGGGCGCTGGAGGAGGTCGATCGAATCGGCCAGATGCCTGAAATGCAGGGCATCAATCTGTTTTTCCTGGAAAACCAGGCAGAAGGGGTCACCGAATCGCTCTCAGAATTGCTCAAGGCGGGGTTGCTGGGCGCCTTGCTTTCACTGCTGGTGCTGTACTTCTTCCTGCGCAACATTCAAACCACCCTGATGGTATCGCTGGCCATACCGGTGGCGATTACGATCACCCTGGGCGTGATGTACTTCCTCGGCCTGTCCTTGAATATCCTGTCCATGATGGGCCTGATGCTGGCCGTGGACATGTTGGTGGACAACGCAGTCGTGGTCAGCGAAAGCATCCACACCGAGCACGAAAAGACACCGGATGACGCCAAAGGCTCGGCGCTGCGCGGCGTCAGCGCTGTTGGGCTTGCCGTAGCGGCCGGTACCCTGACCAGCGCCGCAGTCTTCCTGCCGATTATTTTTGGTGAAAAAGACCAGATCTCTATTTTCCTGACCCACGTGGCAATCGCCATCGTGGTATCGCTGGCCGTCTCCCTGTTGATTGCCCAGACCATTATTCCCCTGCTGGCCTCCCGTCTGGACCGGCCTGCAAGTAAAAAACAGAACGCCGCGGTCAATCATTTGCGTGATCGCTATGTGCGCCTGCTGCACTGGAACATGCGCCACCGCTGGTGGGCCGCCGGCATGGTGCTCCTGACCCTGCTCTCGGCAGCTATTCCGATGACCCTGGTGGAAACCGACATGTTTCCGCAAAACCAGTCGCGCAGGCTGTACATGCCCTATCACCTGGACGGCAGCTACCCGCTGGCCAAAATCAAGGAATCCGTCGACCGTATCGAAGAGTATCTTTATGCCAACCAGGAGCGCTTCGAAATCCGGGCGGTTTATACCTACTACAGCGAGCAGAGCGAAGGTACAGGTTCTGTCATCCTGTTGACTGATGACAAGGATTCGAAACGTTCGTCGCAGGAAATTTCGAAAGAGATCATGGAGGGTTTGCCAAAAATAGCGATCGGCCGGCCAAGTTTCGATTTTGAACGCGTTGGTGCCGGCGACAAACTCAGCATCATGCTGACCGGGTCTTCCAGCGAAACTCTGCGGGAACTGGCGGACGACGCGGTGCGAATACTTTCATCGATTGAAGGGCTCACGGGGGTGGTCTCGGCCGCTTCAGGGGGCGACCAGGAGGTCCAGGTGCGGGTGAACCGTGAACGGGCCAACCAGCTGGGTTTTTCCACGCAGGAGGTCGCACAGGCGGTCGCCATCGCCATCCGTGGTGTAAACCTGCGGGAATTCAAGGGTGAAGAAGGCGAAATCCCCGTGCGTCTGCAGTTTCGCGAGGAAGACCGCCAGGATATAGCCGACTTGCGCGACATCAAATTAAGGAATTCGGCGGGTGTGAGTATTCCGCTGATGGCGATGGTGGAGTTTGTGGAAAGCACCGGCCCCACCGAAATCCGCCGCCTGGACCGGGCAACCGGATTGCGCGTAACAGCCCAGCTGGACGATATCAGCACTGAAAAAGCGAAGGAACTGATCAAGGCCAGGATGGAGCTGGTGAAATTGCCCAGTGGATACGAGTGGCATTTCGGCGGCGGTTTCACCGAAGATCAGGAAGCCATGCAGAAAATGCTGTTCAACATCCTGCTGGGCATCGCGATCATCTACCTGGTGCTGGCGGCCCAGTTCGAATCGCTGATCTATCCGGTCGGCATGATCTGCACAATCCTGTTTTCGGTCATCGGCGTTTACTGGTTCTTTCTGCTCACCGGCACGGTCTTCACCCTGATGGCCATGATCGGCATCCTGATCCTGATCGGCGTGGTGGTGAACAACGGCATTGTACTGATCGACCACGTGAACCAGCTGCGATTGCAGGGCCTGCCGCGAGACGAGGCCCTGATCAGGGCCGGCCGCGAACGCATGCGCCCCATCCTGATGACCGTCGGCACCACCGTGCTGGGCCTGACCCCGCTGTGTATCAGCACCACCCAGATCGGCGGAGACGGCCCGCCATACTTCCCGATGGCAAGAGCCATCGTCGGCGGACTCCTGTTCTCAACCTTCGTCAGCCTGGTCCTGCTACCCACCATCTACACATGGCTGGACGTGATCCGCCACTGGCCACGGAAACTGTTTAGTTGGCTGGGTAAATGGCTCAAACCGGTAATTCATGGCCTGACCGCGCCGCTGCGTCGCTTGCGTACATAAAGCAAACTCAGTCGGGTGAGCAGCCCCGCCAGTAAGGCAACCCCCCTAGTAAGGTAACCCCGTCAGTACGGTAGCCCCTTCAGTACGGTAGCCCCTTCAGTACGGTAGCCCCTTCAGTACGGTAGCCCCTTCAGTACGGTAGCCCC
>DAOWGA010000084.1 GCA_030637665.1 Lysobacterales bacterium
CAGATCAAGATAAATGTCACGTTGCTGGGCGGCGCATTTGGACGTAAGTCCAAGTGCGACTTCGTGGAAGAAGCCGTGATACTTTCAAAAGCAGTCGGCGCACCCGTCATGGTGCTCTGGAGTCGTGAAGATGACATCCGCCACGACTACTATCACACCGTCAGCGCACAGTATCTGAAGGCCGGCCTGGATGAAGATGGCGTCGTGACGGGATGGCTGCACCGGGTGGCATACCCCAGCATCATGTCGACCTTTGATACCAAGATCAAAGAAGCCCAGGACATGGAACTGGGACTGGGTGCACTGAACATGCCTTATGCCATTCCCAATGTGCGCCTGGAAACGGGTGAGGCGGAAGCGAAAGTGCGGATTGGCTGGCTGCGTTCCGTGTGCAACATTTTCCAGTCCTTTGCGGTGAATTCATTTAGCGATGAGATTGCGCATTACCGGGATCTGAACCCGCTGGACAACCTTCTGGACCTGCTGGGGCCGGATCGCGTGCTCGATTTCAGTGAGTTCGGGCAGGAGCCGATTGAAAACTATCCTTTTGAAACAGGCCGCTTGCGCAAGGTGACCCAACTGGTGGCGGGAAAGGCCGGCTGGGGAAGAAGCCTGCCCGATGGCCATGGCCTGGGCATCGCGGCGCAGTTCAGTTTTCTGAGCTATGTGGCCGCGGTGGTCGAAGTGGCGGTCGATGCCGATGGCCGTTGGCGCGTACCGCGAGTCGATATCGCCATCGATTGCGGCCAGTACGTCAATCCGGACCGGGTTCAGGCGCAGCAGGAAGGATCGGTGATATTCGGCCTGAGCCTGGCGCGCGATGGGGCGATCACGGCGGCGAAAGGACGCATCGAACAAAGTAATTTCCATGATTTTCGCTTGCTGAGAATGGATATGGCGCCGAAGACTGCGGTTCACCTGGTTGATAGCAATGCCCCGCCTGCCGGCGTGGGCGAACCGGGCGTACCGCCGATCGCTCCGGCCCTGGCCAACGCGATTTTTGCAGCCACCGGCAAGCGCTTCAGGAATTTACCATTAGGCGCCCGTTTGGAGCTTTGACGGCGCCAGGGTGCCGCTGACTGAATGGTCTGCCGCCACTGCGAACCAGGACAAGCCGCTTTCTTCAAGTAATGAAATGCCCTGTTTCGCGCCGGCCAGCATCGCCAGGGTCGTGACCGAGCCTGCCAGCAGGCAACTGGGCGCCACGGCTGAAACACTGGCCAGGCTTTCAGCAGCGACGCTTACCGGCCAGCCCGTCCTGGGGTTGATGATGTGGCCGTAGCGCCTGCCGTTGATTTCGCTGAATCGTTCATAATCACCACTCGAGGCCAGGCCGCCTGATCGCACTTCGACCGCTGCAAGCGGGCTGCCTTTGTCAATCGGATTCCTGATTCCCACTTGCCAGGGCCGTCCGTCGGGGTGTGGGCCGAGAACGTGCAGGTCCCCACCGAGGTCCACGTAGCCGGACTCGAATCCCGCTTCTTTCAGGATGACAGCAGCCCGGTCGGCTGCATATTCCTTCACGATGCCGCCCAGGTCAAAAGACATGCCGGTGGGAATTTCCAGGTTTGTGCCATCCCATCGAACCTGGTTCCAGCCGGTCTTGTCAAGTGCATTGCTGATCTGCTCATCAGCCGGTAGTGAGCGGGCCCGGTCCCACAGCGCGGACAGGCTTCTGGCGGTGATATCGAACAGGCCCTCGCTGACCCGGAATTGCGTGTCCGCGTAGTTCAGCAGGGCGGCTGTTTCAGAGTCGACCACCACGCCTCCCGTTCGCGCAGCCTGCCTTTGCATGGTGCTGAGCAGGCTGTCATCCCGGTAATGGGAATATTTCCGGTCCAGGCGGTCTACTTCGGCCTCGGCGAGTTCGAAACCACGCCCGGCCTGCTCCGCCGAACCCGCATAAAGCCTTAATTCACAGGGGCAGCCCATGCCGGAGAATTGATGCCCGAAGAGTTGTGTGGTCAAAGTTCCACCTTGAATCCGAGGGTCAGGCGCCAGAAATCGACAAGCGCGGGTGTATTCTCCGGCGTTCCAGCCAGCGCCAGGGATTTATCACTGTTGTAGTACTCAGCGCCCAGGGACAAAGACCATCGTTCCTGCCGGAATTCGGCATGCAGGCGGTAACTCAGCGCTCCGTAGGTGGCCAGCCGGTAGTCGCTGCTCCAGTAGCCGTCCGGCGGTAGCTCAAAATAGAATAACGCGTAGAAATCCGGCGACACTTGCGAGTAGTAGCGGATGGACGGTGCGATCTCCCAGTTGTCGCCCAGTGGCTGGCGCCAGGCGGATTCAAGCGTGTGGGCCGTGATCTCCCAGTCGTCCTGGAAAAAGCGGTAATCAACTGTCAGGGCTGCCCGGGAACGTTCCATGTACTGCCGGAAACGCGTGGTCCAGGCGAACATGACACGCCGGCCGGGCCTGCTGTCATTCAAAACGGCCTGGTTTATCCAGACCTGCTTGTATGGATCCGACAGGTAGCCTGATTGTCTCGTTAGCGAAACACCACTCTGGATCACAGCGTTGCGATTTAATACCTGGGTGATGCTCAATGATCCGGAAATGCTGTCCCGTTCGGCAAACAATACGCGCCCGTGCAACAGGGCATCGGTGGGCGTGATTTCGTCATCGGAATAGCTGGCGCCCCATGAAATCGTGCGCAGGCCATCGTTGCTGTCTTTTTCCCCCGCATAACTGGCATAGAGCGCCTCGTAGTCATTTTCGGTGGAATAGCCGATAGCGAAAGTGTTCGTGTAGTCGTGTTTCCTGCGGGTGATTGCCAGGTCGGCCTGGTTTCGTCTTTCGCGGATGGTGGCGCCACTCATGACTTGCAAGGGACCACTTGGGTCCGGCAAAACATACAAGGGTGAGGAGCCGCTCATTGCCTCGTGAAGGTAACCGAGCTCCAGGCTGTAGCTGTCATTGAGGTTTCTTATGATACGAAACTGATGGGACTGGATTTCATATCGGCGCGGATCACCAAAAGCCAGCTTGTTCAGGGGGAGGGGATCTTCATCGTAATGGGTATACCGGTAGTCGATGGCATCGTCGGGCGCTTCCTGGGCCAGCAGCTCCTGCATGCCGGGCAGCCCCAGGCTGGACGCCAGCAGGGAACGGATCATGTTTGAAAATTTTGCCACCAGGGATAGTTCCTAGTTACAACCGCAGCCGCCGCCGGATGGTCCGACACCGCCGGAGGCGGCTTCTTTGCTGGCATAGATGTGATCATCCATTGCCGCCAGCAGAGCATCACGATCCAGCGCCATCTGAGGCTGCGCCAGGCGGCCCCGCTCCCAGGGCTGCACCGGGGCGCAGGCAGGCAGGCCCAGCAGGACCGCCAACAGGCATGCCAGCAATAGCAACTGATGGTCAGTTGAGCAACACGTTGATTTCATTTTGGATCTCCTCGAGATGCGAAGGCTCAAAGCCGGCCCAGGCCTTTACGATCGTGCCGTTTGTGTCCAGTAAAAAAGACGATGGCATGGCCCTTATCTGCCACTGGCTGGCTGATGTTCCCCCCGGGTCCAACAGGATGGTGTAGCTTACCGGGTGTTTTTCCAGGAAGCGGACGGCATCCTCCCGGTCTTCGTCCAGGTTTATCGCCAGGATCCGGAACCTGTCCGCCGCCAGCCCGGACTTCATTTCCTCGTACAAGGGAAGGGATTTTCTGCACGGCCCGCACCAGGATGCCCAGAAGTCGACATAGACGACTTTCCCTGCGAACTCGGAAAGCGCCACTGAATCGCGGCCATTCAATTCCGGCAGCGTGAATTCCGGGGCAGCTTCACCCGGCCCTGCCGGAAGCCCCTGTGCCGGGCATGCGGCAATGACAAGCAAAATCAGAATTGCCTTAGCCTGCATATTTCACCATTTGGCCTGTGGGTTAACAGATATGACGGCGCTTCACCCTTTACTAATTGCTGTGAATCATGTGACCGGATTGTGATCAATATCCTTGCAAATGTGCTGCTCACAGCTATAGTGAGAATTCCAGATTTTGAGATAAAGCAATGCGTCACACACCACTTTATGATGCCCACGTGGCTGCCGGAGCCCGGATGGTGGATTTCACCGGATGGGAAATGCCAATCAACTATGGTTCACAGATTGATGAACACCACCACGTGCGCAAGAGTGCGGGGATGTTCGATGTTTCGCACATGACGATAGTGGACATTCGTGGTCCACAAACCCGGGATTTCCTGACCTACCTGTTGGCAAATGACGTGGCCAGGTTGCATGAACCAGGCAAGGCGCTTTATAGCTGCATGCTGAATGAGCAGGGTGGGGTCATTGATGACCTGATTACCTATTTTATCGAGGAAGAATGGTTCCGCCTGGTGGTCAATGCAGCCACCCGGGACAAGGGTCTGGCCTGGCTGCAACGAAAGGGTGCGGAGTTCAGCGTGGCAGTCACGGAGCACCACGAGTTGGCCATGATTGCTGTCCAGGGCCCGCAGGCCAGAGACAAGGTGCTGCCACTGCTTCCTTTGGCTGATGCCGTCGCTGCCGGCAATCTGAAGCCTTTCACCGCAATGGAGCATGGCGGCTTGTTTGTCGCGCGGACTGGTTACACGGGAGAGGACGGCTTCGAAGTCTCGATTCCGGCTGGTGAAGCGGAGGCATTCTGGAACCGGCTGCTGGAAGCCGGCGTATCACCG
>DAOWGA010000011.1 GCA_030637665.1 Lysobacterales bacterium
TATTTTCCGATATCCTGACCATCCCCGACGTGATGGGCCTGAAGCTCTTTTTCGTTGCAGGGGAAGGCCCGAAGTTTGAACACCCAATCCAGTCGGCGGAGGATATCAGGAAATTGCCCAGCCCCGATGTCAATGAATCGCTCGGCTACGTGATGGATGCAATTTCACTGACCCGGCGCGAACTGGACGGCAAGGTCCCCCTGATCGGTTTCAGCGGCAGCCCCTGGACCCTGGCGACGTACATGATCGAAGGCGGTTCCAGCAAGACGTTCAGTAAAGCCAAGAAGCTGATCTACCAGGATCCGGAAATAGCTCATCAGTTGCTCGAAAAACTGGCGGCTACAGTCACCGACTACCTCAACGCACAAATCGAGGCCGGCGCCCAGGCAGTACAAATATTCGATACCTGGGGCGGCGCATTATCTGCACAGGCCTACCAGGATTTTTCACTGCGTTACATGAAACAGATCGTCTCAGGGCTGAAGCGGGAAAATGAGGGCAGACGCGTGCCGGTGATCCTGTTCAGCAAAGGGTGTAACACCCAACTCGAGGGACTGGCGGACACGGGTTGTGACGCACTGGGAGTGGATTGGACCATTTCACTCGGCGCGGCCCGCAGCCGTGTCGGCGACCGCGTTGCGCTGCAAGGCAACCTGGACCCTTCAGTTCTGCTGGCGAACCGGAAAGTCATTCGCCATGAAGTAAGTGAAACACTCAACAGCTTTGGGCAGGGTGACGGCCATGTATTCAACCTGGGCCACGGCATTACTCCGGATGTGGATCCCGAAAACCTGTCGGCATTGATCAGCGCTGTGTGGGAACTGAGCCCGGGTTTCCATACCTGATCTCCAGGCGACGCCACTGCAGGGCGATTTCAAGCAACAATGCGCCCAGGTTGGATTCCAGCACCGGGGCATCAAGAATCCTGCTGTCTGGCACCTTGAAAGGTTGTGATAACGGCGTCAGAAGCAGGCCTGGCAGGTGACTGCCTCGCGTCCTGGCTGCGTCAGTGATCACCAGGTTAAGACCCGGGCCGGAAGAGAGCCCATCCGTCGATTCGTGATTGCTCCAGCGCACACCCAGGTGGGTAAGGAAATTTTCCACGCTGCGTCGCAGCGGATAACCCAGTTCCAGTTGACACCGGATCTGCGCCAGCAGCGAACTGCGTAAAACAGGTAAATCGTTCTGCTGGAGATTCAAAGTTTCCGGAAGGGCAATCTCAAAACAGGCGCCACCATCCCTGGGACTGGAGCAGGAAATTCTGCCGTTCATGGCCAGGACGATTTTGCGGCAAATGAACAAACCCAGGCCGCGGTCTCCGGGACTGTCGCCGTGAGGGAGAGAGCTTCGCTGGTATGCTCCAAAAATTTGCTTTTCAGCAACGGCTCCCAGCCCCGGCCCCGTGTCTGTGATCCTGAACTCGAGCATTTCGCCTGCAACCCCGGCGCCAGGCACAGACGTCACTTCGACGACAATTTCCCCGCCACAGGTGAACTTGATGGCATTGCCTACCAGGTTATCGAGCAACTGCCGGACCAGGCAGGCATCACAATACCAGTGCCGTGGCAGACCCGGTTGGGTAACCAGTAGCAAGCGGTTATTTCTTGAACGCGCCGCTGGCGTGTGACTGATGATCACCTGCTCGAGTAACTCCATTCCGTCCGCCCGGCGTTTTCGCGGCGCAATGTTCAACTCCGCCCCACCCTCGAGAAACCGGACAGTCGAAATCAGCGATTGCATTTGCCTGCCGGAGTGTTCGATCGCCGTCAGCCACCGGTCCTGTTCCGCGCTCAAGCCGGAATCACCGAGCAATTCCGCCATGCCAAGAAGGCCGTTGAGCACATTGCCCAATTCATGACCAAGCATGGTCACACTGTGATCATCAGGAAAAGTAGTAGATGGAATGCCGCCCTTATGCCCTTTCATGTGAAACCCCTCAACACCGCGTGACGTCCCCCGGGAGCGGAGAACGCGGGGCGCGCGGTGCCCGTATGCACTAATTTACATCGGTAAAGAATTTCTGGCAATAGCTGTCAGGATCGCCTGGACTTGATATTCTCTTGGCTATGCCCGTACGACTGCTGGTTTCCATCGCAATCCTTATCATCACCTTCCTGGTGCTTTTCCTGGTGCTCATCGCATCAGAAACGGCTTTGACTGTCTGGCACTATCTGAAACAAGCACCCCTGTGGATACAGTTGGCTTACGCCGTGGTTCTCATTGGCCTGCCCTTGCTGACCCTGGTGTTCTTCTGGAACTGGTTCCGGCCTTCCAAAAAACAAAAACCGGTCAAGAAACGGGAGTTGAGCAACGATGCGTTGCAGGACGAACTGCTCGAATCTGCCCAACAGGGGATTGACGTATCCGAAGCGCTTGATGAAATCAGGGAACAGCGGCGGCGGCGTGGAACCGGAGAAATTTTTATCGCTGTCTATGGCGAAGTGAGCAGTGGCAAGAGCAGCCTGGTAAATGCGCTGCTGCCCGGGGCAGACGTGGATACAGACCCGCGGGCCGGCACCACCACTGCGATCCAGCACTATTCCTGGCAGGCGGAATCCGGTGACCGCGTGGTCATCGCCGACCTCCCCGGCTTCAACCTGGAAGACGATACCGAAGCGTTGGAGGA
>DAOWGA010000252.1 GCA_030637665.1 Lysobacterales bacterium
CTCACGACCCGGTCGATGATTCCGAGTTCCAGGGCCTCGGCCGGATCCAGGCGGCGGCCTGAAAGAATCAGGTCTGCAGCCGCCTTCAGGCCAATGAGCCTGGGCAGACGCTGGCTTCCGCCTCCTGCCGGCAACAGGCCGAGGGTGACTTCCGGCAGGCCGAGCAGGATTTTGGGATTGTCAACCACCACCCGGTGGTGGCAGGCCAGAGCCAGTTCCAGACCACCGCCCAGCGCCGTGCCATTGACCGCCACCGCCACCGGTTTTCCGCAGGTTTCCAGCTTTCTCAGTGATTCCGTGTAGGTACGTGACTGTGCATAGGCTTCAGCGGGTGTTCGATTCATATCGTAATAACGAACAATTCGTTTCAGATCACCACCCGCCATGAACGAAGGCTTGCCCGAGTGAATCACCGCACCCACGGCATGTTCATCCGCAGACAGGTGTTCAGCCACTGTGCCAATGGCTTTATGCAACTCCGGTGTCAGCACATTGACGGGGCGGTTTTTCACATCGATCGTGATAAAGGCGACACCACTGTCTGAAACTCGGTAGCTCAGTGGTTCAAATGAGATCGGCTCCGGCATTTTATGTTCCTCGTTAGTCAGAGCAGCTCAAATTCGCTCGATGATGGTGGCGGTGCCCATGCCGGCTCCAACACACAGATTAACCAGGGCCGTGCCCAGGCCGCGCCGCTCCAGTTCGTCCAGGGCGGTTCCCAGGATCATCACGCCGGTTGCCCCGATAGGGTGCCCCATCGCGATGGCGCCGCCATTGACATTGATTTGCTCGTGCGGAACGTCCATCTCGTCCATGAACAGCAGCACAACTGAAGCAAAGGCTTCATTAAGTTCGAACAGGTCAATATCCGCTCTTTGCATGCCTGCTTTGCGCAAGGCAATCCGGGCGGAAGGCGTGGGGCCGGTCAGCATCAGCGTTGGATCGGTGCCCACCGATGCGCATGAGCGGATTCGGGCGCGGGGTTTCAGTCCGAGTTGTTCGCCCATTGCAGCGGATCCGATCAGGGCGCCACCTGCGCCGTCAACGATGCCGCTGGAGTTCCCCGCCGTGTGGATGTGCTCAATTCTTCCGATTTGCGGGAATTTCAGAATGGCCTGTTCATTGAACCCCATTTCTCCAAGGCGCGTGAAGACGGCCGGAAGTTTAGCCAGCGATTCCACTGTGGTGCCCGGTCGAATGGCCTCATCACGCTGCAGCAGGGGCAGACCGATTTCGTCGACGACGGAAATGACGGAGCGGGCAAAATAGCCGCGTTCCCAGGCCGCTGCAGCGCGGTGTTGGCTTTCAGCGGCATAAGCATCCACGTCCTCGCGGGAGTGGCCATGAAGGGTAGCAATCAGATCGGCGGAGATGCCTTGCGGGACAAAGTGTATTTTGTACGCCAAAGACGGGTCCGAAGACCAGGCGCCGCCGGAAGATCCGATTGGAATTCTGGACATGCTCTCGACGCCGCAGGCAACAACCAGATCGCATTGCCCGGACATGACCTTGGCGGCAGCGAGATTTACTGCTTCCAGGCCGGAAGAACAAAATCGGTGAATCTGCTGTCCCGGCGTGGTTGACGCATAATCCGCTGCCAGGCAGGCACTGCGCCCGATGGCGCTGCCCTGTTCGCCGATTGGGGAGCCACAGCCAGCAATCACGTCCTCGACCAGTGAGGTATCCAGCCCGTTCCGGTCCCTGAGATGTATTAACACCTGCGCCAGCATTTCGACCGGGGAAACGCTGTGCAATCCACCGTCTGGGCGTCCTTTGCCCCGAGGCGTTCTCAGGTGATCAAAAATATAGGCTTCAGTCATTGGCGGAACTCTTCTCAAAACTATGTGCTGACGGTTTTTGTCTCACCGTGATAGCCCGGGCTTCGCTACCATAATGAAGCTGTGATTGGCCATTGAATAAGCTATTATACATTTTGTATTTAATTCAAAAACCAATATTTCTATGCATTTAAAAAATAAAGTGGCAGTAGTTACCGGCGGCGCTTCAGGACTGGGGCGGGCGACTGTCGAAAAATTTGCCAAACGGGGCTGCAAAGTAGCTATTTTCGATTTGAACGCCGAAGCTGGAGCCGAACTGGCCAAAGATTTGGATGGCGATGCCATTTTCTGTGAGGTGGATGTGTCCGATGACGATTCAATTGCCGCCGGAATAGAAGCCGCAATGGCAGCCTTCGGGGCTGTCCATATCTGTGTGAACTGCGCGGGCCGTGGTGGTGGCGCAACCAAGACCGTGGGCAGGGAGGGTGCATTCCCGATGAAACTGTTCAGGGACGTCATCAATATCAACCTGGTTGGCACTTTCAGTGTCTTGAGCCAGGCTGCGGCAAAAATGTCCGACAATGATCCGGATGAAAACGGCGAACGCGGTGTGATCATCAACACGGCATCCATTGCAGCCTACGAGGGTCAAAAAGGCCAGGTGGCTTATGCCGCCAGTAAAGGCGGGCTGGTCAGCATTACTCTGCCCATCGCCCGCGACCTGGCGTACTACGGCATACGCATTGTCACCATCGCTCCGGGCCTGTTCGAAACACCGATTCTCAAGGGCTTATCACCGGAAGTGAAGGAAGGCCTGGCTAAAGGCATCCCCAACCCTTCGCGCCTCGGGGACGTTGCGGAATTTGCTGCGCTGGCTGAACATATCGTGAGCAATCGCTACATCAATGGCGAAACCATCCGACTGGATGCTGCCTTGCGAATGAATTGAATCGCTCGAACCCACGTCCATGAATCCCGATGGAAGGAATGCGTCATGAGTGATCCGAAGTCTGCCGTTTTGCGCCTGATGAATGAATACTGTTTCCGGATCGA
>DAOWGA010000097.1 GCA_030637665.1 Lysobacterales bacterium
GAGCCAGATCCCCTGGCCCGCTTCATGGCAAGCGCCAGCACAATTGTCACAACACCCGTCGTCAAGAGGTCAAGCCCAACCAGTATGCCGATCGCCCAGGCGCCGGACAGAGGCCATTGTTGCCACATCAACCAGGCGAAGACCAGCGAGAGCACACCGCTGAGCAAAAGCCACAACCAGGCGGAGAACGGCCTGTAGCGGAACGCTGTCGATATTTTCCAAAGGCCATGGGCGATGAAAAAGACCACCAGCAGCGCTGTCAGAAATCCTGATCCCAGTTCCGGGTTCAGCCAAACCAGAATACCGAGGCCGGCGACAACCGCACCGAGGACTGAAGACATCAATGTATCGGCTCTGCCGCGGCTTCTGAAAGCCTGCACCAACCGCACCACACCAGTCACCAGTAGCACGAGAGCAACTATTTTTACCACTGCCCCGCCAGTAGCAACCGGTGAGAATACTGCCAGACTTCCAAAGACGACCAGGAAAACACCGGTAGCCATGAGGACATTTCCTCCGGGTAATGCCTTATAACTCATGATGTATCTCCTTTTCAGTTCTGCTCGCCGGTTGGTAGAAATCTTCTGGCCAGGGTCCCGGATCAACTCAATTTTGCCTGTCGGTGGGAAATGCTAGCCCACAATGGGCGCAATTAAAATGCATAAAGTCATGTCTCAATAAACTCAGAGGTCCCTGGCAATGCGGAAACCAATCCTGGCGTCACGGCGATCCGGTTTGGCGGAGAGCCTGAAAGCAGACCGTGTCTGCTCAGGTGAACTCGCCCAGTAACCACCGCGGATTACGCGCAGCTTGCAGCCGGGATTGAGCCAGGCGGAACCATCGGCGGGTGCACGGATGTAGGTGTCGTGCCAGCAATCACGCACCCACTCACCCACATTGCCGGCAATGTCATGCAGGCCATATGGGCTGGCATCGAACGACGCCACAGGAGCCGGACCCCAGTAATGGTCGGTATATCCTTTAAAATATGTCGACCATTGCCGGCGGCTTCGAGAAGAATCACCTTGACCGGTAAGGTTTTCTACGACTTTATTTGGCGAGCCGTCCCCCCACCAATACTTGCTGCTCTTGCCACCCCTGACGGCGTACTCAAACTCGGCTTCACTCGGCAACCTGTAGGGTTTGCCCGTTCCCCGGGCCAGCCAGTTCACATAAGCATTGGCATCGTTCCAGGACACATGGACAACCGGGTCTTCTTTGCCGGCCTCACCGCCTTCGTAGTTCATTTCCCAGTTGACATTATCCCGCTTCATCAGGCGGCCTGAATACTGGTCATATACGGTTGAATAGCGGCTACGCTCCGCATCAGTCTTGAACCCGGTTTTGTCTACAAACACTTTGAACTCCGCCACGGTCACCTCTCGTTTTCCAATGGCGAAACCACGGCGGAAAGTCACACGATGCTGCGGACCCTCGTTATCTTCTCTGCCCTCCTCAAAAGCAGATGCGCCCATCATGAAACTACCGGCGAGAATCACTACAGCATCGGGCGTCCAACGACCTTCATGAATAAAATGGTCCCGGATTACCTGTCCCGGCCGGAAACCACCATAGACGCGGGCTTCTTCCAGTCTCCTGCGCAATTGGTTTACCGTTGTATCGGCGCCGCCCAGAGCAATCAGATCGATCAGTATCCTTTCTGCACGGTTGAAATCGCCGGCGTCCATTGCAGTGACCGCTGCAATTTCCAGTTCCTCAGCCCGCTGGCTCAGGAAACTGGCGATTTCCTCACGGGCATTCACGATGAGATCCTGGGGTTCACGTACGAAAGCAGCGTCTTCGAGGATCCGGTCCGCCGACTCGAAATCCAGATCACTTGCGTATTCGAGCGCTCGCGACACCATTTCCTGCTGCACAGTCAGCAAACCACGCTGCGCTTCCTGGTTTTCGGGATCCAGGTCCAGCGCTCTGCGGTAGAAATACCAGGCACAGTCAGTTTCCGGCTGATCAACCCTGCCCTCCTGCATTGCAATTCTGGCTGCCGCCAGTTGCCCGCTGATTTCACTTTCAGGCGAAATACGCTCCGGGCTGGCCGCGGAGTCCTGGTCGGAAGGGGACAACTCCAGTTCCCATTCTTCTTCAAGCTCAACATCACCAAGGCGACGAACCTGCCGGTCTTCATTACCGTCAGGGTTTAGATTATCCTGATCGCTACTCTGGGCAATTAAATTGCCGGCTGTCATCAGGCCCCATGACAGCAGGAAGAAGAGTCGCAGACACCCTGTAAGTGTGCGATTCAGCCGATTCCGCCTCGCCTTGGAACAAACATCAGAGTGCATGCAGATTCCCTTGCCTGTAGCATTCACAATAAGTGGCTTCCTGACCGAAATGATTACTGCGGTTTGAGATGTTCAC
>DAOWGA010000093.1 GCA_030637665.1 Lysobacterales bacterium
GCAAAAGTTATTGACAAACTGACATTCGGCAGCGAGCAGGATGTCGCCCCGCTTGATTTCATGCTGCATGCCAACGGTTTCCGCCTGGGCCTCGCCATGGTGGAAGGCCAGGATGCCAATACTATTCCGCCGACTGACATCACCATCAATGTGACAGGTTCAGGGGCGACTTATCATGAGCTGGCCAGCTCCCTCAACGGCCGCTTCAGGCTCGTGCAGGGTAAAGGCTTGATTGCCAATGGAGGACTCGATCTGATTTTTTCAGACCTGCTGAGCGAATTGTTCGCGATACTGAACCCATTCGCCAAGAAGAGTGCCTACACAAATCTGGAATGCACCGTTGCCAATGCCGAAATCGAGTCGGGAAAAGTACTGGTCAAGCCGATCATCATTCAGACTGAGCAGCTCACCATTTTCAGTTCCGGTGAGATTGATCTTGCGTCTGAAAATATGAGCCTGGATTTTCAGACCAAACTGCGGAAAGGTATCGGCATCAGTGCCGGCATGGTGGTCAATCCATTTATCAGGCTGGGTGGCAGTCTTTCATCTCCGAGCATCGAACTGGATCCCGCCGCCGTGGTGGTTTCCGGCAGTGTCGCCGTCGCCACGGTCGGGCTGTCACTCGTAGGCAAGTCGCTTTGGGACCGTTTTCTCACCAGCAAAGATCCTTGCGGAAAGGCGTTGAAGCAACTGGCCAAAGAGGATGCTGCAAGACAGTGATGCCGTCCTCCAATTAAGGTTATCATTGTCCATCCTGTTCCAGCCGCCAGAATTCACGTGACGAAAGCAAACGTTTTTTTGATTAGCCTGTCCTTGTTCTGCTGTGCCGCGCTTGAGCTCCATGCACAGCAACAGCCGCCGGGTGTCATTGTCAGTGAAGCCAGGGTTCAGCCATTCCCTCTTTCCTCCGAAGCACTGGGTAACGCCCGCGCCAATGAAGCCGTGGACATCCGCCCGGAAGTTACCGCGGCGATCACCGCAATCCATTTCGAAGAAGGGCATAGCGTGGCCAAAGGCGATGTGTTGCTGGAACTGGAGAACTCCGAACCCCTGGCGGACCTGGCGGCAGCCAGGGCTGCGCTGGTAGATTCGGGCAGCCAGTACCGGCGATCGGAAGAGTTGTTCAAGACCAGGGTGGTGTCGGAGTCACAGCTGGAACAACTGGAGGCGAAGCGTGACGCTGACCGGGCTGCCGTGAATGCGGCCAGGGCGCGCCTGGCGCAGACCGTCATCCGGGCCCCGTTTGACGGCAGTCTGGGTTTGCGCAGAGTGAGTATCGGCAGCATCGTTAATCCCAACACCATCATCACGACCTTGGATGACACCACTTTAATCAAACTCGATTTTGACGTGCCCGAGGTCTTTCTGGCCCGGCTCGAAAAAGGGCTGAGTGTCACAGCTCGCAGCGCCGCATGGCCGGATCTTGAATTCAGAGGCGTGGTCACTTCGATTGATACCCGTGTCGATCCCATCAGTCGTACGATCACCGTGCGCGCCTTGTTGCCCAATGATGATTCCAGGTTGATGCCGGGTATGTTCCTGACCGTATCCATGCTCAAGGACGATGTCGAAGCCCTGATGATTCCGGAGCAGGCGATCGTGCCGGAGCGAAGTAAGCAATACGTGTATCTGCTCGGTGCAGACAACATTGTTGAAAGACGGGAAATAAAAACCGGCCGGCGCCGGCCCGGACAAGTAGAAGTCATCGACGGCCTCGCAGCAGGAGAACTGGTCATCGCCGAGGGAACTCAGAAAGTGAAACCCGGGCAGCCAGCCATCATCACCGGCCGGATCGAGAACTGACGGTCCCGCCGGGTGTTTATTTCCAACCAGTCTGTCAGGAGGCCCGTATTCGCCACCGTGATCTCGGCCCTGCTGGTGATCCTCGGGCTGTCGGCCCTGGTCAATCTGCCGGTCCGCCAGTACCCGGATGTGGATTCACCCGTCGTATCGATTTCCACCAGTTACCGGGGCGCTTCGTCGGAAGTGGTCGAAACCAAAGTCACCCAGGTCATCGAAGACGTGATTGCCGGAATCGAAGGCATTGAGAAGCTGACCTCGACCAGCCGTGACGAACGCTCCGACATCCGTATCGAGTTCGCCCTGTCACGGGATATCGACGCAGCTGCGAATGACATCCGCGACCGCGTAGCACGCATCCTGGACCAATTGCCAACCGAGGCGGATCCGCCGGAAATCTCCAAGGTCGACAGTAGCACCAGTCCGGTCATGTGGCTGAACCTCACTTCGGACCGTCATTCCGGACTCGAGCAGACCGATTACGCCGACCGCTACCTGGTCGACCGCTTCTCTACCGTGCCCGGCGTTGCACGTGTCAGGATATCCGGTGCACGGCGCTATGCCATGCGGGTCTGGCTCAGTCGCGAGGCGCTGGCCGCCAGGGGCCTGACCGTGGCCGACGTTGAGGCCAGTTTGCGGGCTGAAAATGTCGAATTGCCGGCCGGCAGGCTGGAGTCCATTTCGCGTGAATTCACACTGAGGACCGACACCGGTTTCAGGACCGAAGATGACTTCAGAAAGCTGGTGGTTGGCCGCGGACCGGATGGCCAACTGGTGCGCCTGGCAGAAGTGGCAGAAGTGCGTATTGGGGCTGAAAATGATCGCAGCATCGCACGCGCCAATGGAGAGGAAGCGGTATCGCTGGGCATCGAGCAACTGTCACAGGCCAACAGCGTCATTGTCTCGCGCGAGGTGCGAAAAGAAATGGCCGCGGTGGCGCCGGAACTGCCCGAGGGAATGGAAATCGCGATCAATTATGATCGCGCGGAATTCATCGAAGCATCGATGAGGGAGGTGTACAAGGCCCTGTTCATTGCCATTGCCCTGGTATTGATCGTGATTTATCTGTTCCTGGGTTCGCTCCGGGTAACACTGATACCTGCCCTGGTCGTGCCAATTTCCGTGGTGTCCACGTTTATCGTGATGTCGGCGTTGGGTTACACCATCAATATCCTGACCTTGCTTGGCCTGGTGCTGGCCATCGGGCTGGTCGTGGATGATGCAATCGTAGTCCTGGAAAACATTTACCGCCGGATCGAGGGTGGACAAAAGCCCCTGCTGGCGGCACTGGAGGGCTCAAGGGAAATTGGTTTTGCAGTGATTGCGACCACAACGGTGCTGGTTGCCGTGTTTGTGCCGCTGTCATTTATCGAGGGTGACATCGGCCGCCTGTTCAGGGAATTTGGCATCACGCTGGCCTCGGCGGTGATTTTTTCCAGCCTGGTGGCGCTGACGCTGACGCCGATGTTGAGTTCCAAAATTCTCCACAGGCGCAGCCTGGGTTCAGGCCTGACCCGGCTGGTTGAGAAGGCATTCAGACGGCTGTCTGCTGTTTACCGGCAACTGCTTGAAAAAATCGTGGCGCGGCCCTGGTTTGCCGTGGCCGCTGTGCTGGCGCTTACCGCTGCTGCTGCCTGGATGATGGGCAAACTTCCCTCGGAGTACGCACCGGCCGAGGATCGGGGTGCGTTCATGGTCATGTTGCGGGCGCCGGAAGGCGCCAGCCTGGAATACATGGACCGCTACGCCCGTCAGATGGAGGCCATTTTGCTCGATGAGATAGGCGATTCGGATTCCGTACGGCGATTCCTCACCCGTCTGCCGGGCACATGGGGTGGAGCGGAGGTCAATTCGGCCCGTGCCATTGTCTTACTCGAAAACTGGAATGAGCGTGATGAGAGCGACCAGGAAATCGGGGACAGGCTGAGAGGCCGCCTGAATGAACTGGCCGGGGTGCGGTCATTCGTGTCACATGGCAGCAGCCTGGGCCTCCGTTCAGATGGCCGGCCGGTGAACCTGGTGATTGGCGGGCCGGATTACTCACAGCTCAAGCAGTGGAGAGACGAACTGTTACTGGCCATCCAGGATGTTCCTGAACTGCTTGACCCGGACAGCAACTACCAGGAGCGCAAGCCGCAAATGAAAATCGCGGTTGAGCGTGACCGCGCCGCGACTCTGGGTGTTTCGCTTGCAACCATCGGAAGGACACTCGAGACCATGCTGGGTTCACGCAAGGTCACAACCTACATCGACCGGGGTCGCGAGTACAACGTGGTGCTGATGGGCAAGGAAGCGGACCGGGCCAGCCCGGATGATCTGAGCAATCTGTATGTGCGTTCCAGCCTGACAGGCGACCTGATACCGCTGGCCAACCTGGTCAGGATCAGCGAGGAAGCGGGTCCTGCGAGCCTGAACCGGCATGACCGGATGCGCTCGATCACCATTGAGGCAGGCCTGGCGCCGGGCGTGAGCCTGGGGCAGGGAATCGCGGCGCTGACTGAAGTGGCCGAAAAGACATTGCCATCCCTGGCCCGTATTTCCTGGGATGGTGAGAGTAAGGAATACCTGGAGTCGGGAAGTTCTCTTTACATTACTTTCTCACTCGCCTTGCTTATCGTTTTCCTGGTACTGGCCGCTCAGTTCGAGAGCTTTATCAATCCCCTGATCATCCTGGTCACGGTCCCGCTGGCGATGACTGGTGCGTTTTTGGGCCTGTTGGCCTATGAATCCTCCATCAACGTGTTCAGCCAGATCGGTGCAATCCTGTTGATCGGGCTCTCTGCCAAGAATGGCGTGCTGATCGTTGAATTCGCCAACCAGTTGCGGGACCGGGGGATGGAGATCCACGATGCCGTGCTGGAAGCTGCGACGGTGCGGTTCCGGCCCATACTGATGACCAGCGCCGCGACGACCTTCGGCGCATTACCGTTGTTGCTCGGTAGCGGGGCCGGTTCCGAATCCAGACAGCCCATCGGCATCGTCATCGTTTTCGGCGTGGCGATTTCTGCCGCACTGACCCTGTTCATCGTGCCCGCACTTTATGCGCTCTTTGCACGCCATACTTCTTCACCACAAAGCGTCTCGCGAATGATCGAGCAAATGCAAGACGCCGCGATCACGTTAGGACAATCTCCTGATGCGGATACAAAATAGTTGAAGGTCAGAATATAACGAAACCAAGCAGATATACGACTATAAAATCATTGTCCGGTCATCATTATTGTGATCATGGCAGTCTACTGAAACGATGGTCACATTGTCGGGAGCACCCCTGACGAGTGCTGTGTGAATTAACGACTGAACTGATTCATCCAAATCTTTGGTTTGCATCAGGTTTTGAATTTCATCCAGAGAGAGCATCCTGCTCAATCCGTCGGAACACAACAGGAATCGATCGCCGGCCATGACATTCAGGTTCAGTACATCAAGTTCCAGAGGGTCCTCTATTCCCACTGCTCTGGTGATGACGTTTGACATGGGATGAGATTCTGCTTCTTCGGGCTCGATCAGGTGCTGATCCAGGAGTTCCTGCACATGGCTGTGGTCCCGGGTGATTTGTTCAGCAAGTCCGCTTCTAAGGCGGTAGATGCGACTGTCACCAGCCCAAACCAA
>DAOWGA010000207.1 GCA_030637665.1 Lysobacterales bacterium
GCAGAATCGTTCTTTGAACCTCTTCATCTCTTTGCGGTTCTGTTGCGCCTCCAGAGATTTGCCCACCAGGGGGAGGTTGTTGGTGATGGCCGCCAGGACATAGGCGGTCAGGATGGAAAGAAGGTAAGCTCCCAGCATCCTGATCATGTATTCTTTCTCCTTGTTCCCGGCCTGTTCTTCATACTACAGTCAGGCTAGCACATTGAGGCCCTAAGACCATGTCGATCAGTCACCGCATATTCACATTTTTCCTGATCCTCGGGGTATCCACCGCTGCGCCTGCCCTGGAATACCGGCTCGAGACGTGGGCTGATGGACTGGCGCTGCCCTGGAGTATCGCTTTCCTGCCAGATGGCTCGGCGCTGGTGACGGAACTGGGTGGGCAATTGAGGCGGATTGGCAGCTCCGGCGAGTCAGGTGAACCAATAGAAAATTTGCCGGCTGTGTATTTTGCCGGCCAGGGCGGATTGTTCGACGTTTTGCTTCATCCGGACTTTGCCCGCAACCAGCTGATTTATCTGTCCTATGCCGAAGGCCGTCCGAAAAACAATGGAACCGCTGTTGCGCGTGGCAGACTCTCGGGAAACCGCCTGGAAAACGTCGAAGTCATTTTCCGCAACTTCACGCGCAAGGACACACCGGTCCATTACGGCGGCCGCATGGCATTCCTGGCTGACGGCACCTTGCTGTTAACTACCGGGGATGGCTTTGACTATCGCGAAGCGGCTCAGGACGTGGAATCAGGCCTTGGCAAGCTGATTCGCATGAACGATGACGGTTCACCGGCCTATGGCAATCCGTTTTCCGATTCTCCCTATGTCTACAGCTATGGCCTGCGCAACCCGCAAGGGCTGACGGTGAGTCGCTCCGGACTAATCTGGCTGCACGAGCACGGGCCCCGCGGAGGTGATGAATTGAACCGGATTGAGGCCGGCCTGAACTATGGCTGGCCGGCCATCACTTATGGTGTCGACTACAGTGGGGCGGTGATTTCCCCGTACACCGAATGGGAAGGCATGGTGCAACCTGAACACTACTGGGTGCCATCGATTGCACCGTCCGGGCTGACTATTTACGAGTCAGATTTATTCCCGGAATGGAAAGGCGACCTGTTCGTGGGAGCGCTGGTGAACAAGGAAGTCCGCCGACTGGATCTTTCCGGTGGAAAAGTGATCGGCGAGGAAAAGCTGTTCAGCGAACTGGCAGTGAGAATCCGGGATGTGCGCACCGGCCCTGAAGGCGCGCTCTACATCCTGACACCTGACCGGGTTGTGCGTGTTGTGCCTGCGGATTAACCCTTTTTACGCTCCTTCATCGTTTATATGTATACCGAAATGGAGGATGAACATGAACTACGCTACGAATAAATTCTTTGCACTGCTAGCCACCGTTCTTTGCAGTAGCCCGGTGATTGCCGGTGACCCCGTCAGCAGTGACGATTCCATCACGATCTATTCGAGGATGCAGCCCGGAGCTGTCTCACCGGATATGTATCGTCCGGTGGCTGGGCGTCAATATGGTGGAAATGTGCCCGGTTACGCCATTGTGCGGCACGACCGGACCTATGATCTCGAAAAAGGTCTGCACCCTTTGCGTGTGACCGATATTGCTGCCCTGATCGACCCTACAACGGTGACGTTTTCATCACTTGATGACCCGCGCACGCGTGTACTCGAGCAGAGTTTCCAGTTCGACCTGGTCAGCCAGGCCAAGCTCCTGCAGCGTTACCTCGGCCACCGCATTACCGTGGAACAGATTCGTGGAGACCAGGTCGACCTGATTGAAGGTATCCTGCTGGGCGCCGGAGACGGGCTCACCTTGCAGATGGATGATGGTAGTGTCCAGGCCGTTCGAAGTTATGGCAATTTACGATTTTCACAATTACCGGGCGGCCTGATTACCCGCCCCACGCTGGAGTGGTTGCTCGATAGTCCTGTCAGCGGTCCGCAAAAATCGCGCATCGCCTATGAAACCCAGGGCATGACCTGGTGGGCCGACTACAACATCATTTATGACGAATCCAGGGGCTGTTCCATGGACCTTTCCGCCTGGGTCAGTATCATCAACCAGTCGGGCACGGGCTATGAAAACGCACGTCTGAAGCTGATCGCCGGTGATGTGAACCGCGCTGAGCCGCAACGGCCGCAGCGGGAAGTGATGTACAAAATGGCCATGGCGGAGGACTCGGCGGGGTTTTCCGAAAAGGCCTTCTTTGAATATCATCTGTACACCCTGGGCAGGCGCACGGATCTGCCGGACAATTCCACAAAGCAACTGCAGTTGATGCCCGCGGCGCGTGGCATCGAATGTGAAAAGGAACTGGTTTTTGCACCCACACTGAACTGGCCGTTCCGCGGTCATCAGCAACTGGAGCAGGAATATGGGCGTTACGGGCAGGGAGATGTGAACGTGTTCCTGCGGTTCAGTAATGAGAAATCACAGCAGCTGGGCATACCGCTACCGGCCGGCCGCATCCGTGTCTCACAGCTTGACCGGGCGGACGGCAGCCTGGAGTTTATCGGTGAAGATGTGCTTGATCACACGCCGCGTAACGAAGATGTATTAATCGAAATGGGCAATGCCTTCGACGTGGTGGGGGAGCGTAAACAGACTGATTTCCGCGTGGATTTCAAGACCAGGAACCTGTGGGAAACATTCGAGATCCGTTTACGTAATCACAAGGACGAAGCGGTCGTCGTCGCCGTGCTCGAAAACCTGTACCGCTCATCAAACTGGAAGATCGAAAACAGCAGCCATCGACACAACAAGGAAAACAGCAGCCGGATCCGGTTCGACGCACAGGTTCCGAGTGAAGGCGAGGTCGTGATTCGCTACACGGCGCATTATTCCTGGTGATCGATTTGAATTCAGGCAGGAACGGGTTGACTCCCGTGTGAAAGATCTACCTGTTTGAATCTGGCTGCGCCTTTAAGACAAGCTCCGGAATCCGGTACTCGCCGCTGTCAAACCCGCGCTGCACGTTTGCCAGCTGACGCTCCCGCTCGGCGCAGGCGTCCTCGATCAGGGCCTGGAGATCCGGGTTTTCAGGATCAATCGTGGCGGGCAGCCAGGGAAGTTCATCCTGCAAGCCCGTGCAGTACCCCGGGTGTATGATGCCGCCTGGATGTTCCTCCCGGATCATCACAATGGCCTGATCAGGCTGCCCGGCATACAACAGTTCAATAGCCCCCAAACCATCCGGGAGCGACCGGGCCATTTCGTCCAGGATTCGGTCCAGCTGATCCTCCTGACCAGTTGCCACCAGAACCCTGTAAAAATCGGGGGTCAGGAGTTCAGACCATTGCTCCAATGCCGGTGGGTGATTGAAAAGCCCGGCTGCGATCAATCGGTATCGCTCAAGCGCACTCTCCGGCTTGCCCTGGTCCAGGTCCACACGGCCCAGAATATTCAGAGCCCAGGAGGGGTCATTTGCAGGTTCCTGCAGATGAGATTCGGCAATGGTGCGGGCGTCTTCCGGCTTGCCCTGTTCCAGATAGAGTTCCACGCGGTACTCATCGAACTGTCCATCCGGCACCAGGCGCATGGCTGCCGCCAGGTATTGCTGTGCGGTCTCCGTGTCAGCCAGTGCCGCATGACCACCTGCAGTGCCCGCCAGTTGTCGAGGCGTGGGATCTTCGTGGAGTTCGGCGAACATCCGGTAACGCACAGCCAGCCCCTCGTCCAGACGGCCCAGGCCCTCGCTGAGCATGCCGGAGTAGGACTGGTAAGCCTGGCCGCAACCCGGACAGATCCTGATGGCTTTCTCGTACTGGCGCCTGGCATCATCATGGCGCTGTACCCGCCAGTAGCTGGTGCCCAGTTGCAGGTTGGCCGTGTAGTCCAGCGGGTCCACCTGGACATTGCGTTCATGCAAGGTGACCGCCTGTTCGAACTGGCCCAGCCCCCAGCGCATCAGCAGTCCGTATACACCGTAGGTATATGCATCGTTGGGATTCAGTTCCAGCGACCGTTCGTAATTGGACTGGGCTTCCTGATAATTGCCCCTGAAGGTGTTGAGCATCCCGTAGACTGTGTAGATGGAATAAATATTCTCGTTGATTGCCTGCGCCCGCTCAAGCAGGGGAACCGCTTCCGCCCAGGCTTTTTCCGCCGGGAGGAATCCATCTGCCACCCTGAAGGCATAGTAGGCGGCCTTTTCGATCAAGGGCCAGGCAAAGTTCGGGTCGATGCGCACGGCTTCGTCGTAGCTGAACTGCCTGGACTCCCAACTCTCGCTTTCATGGGCTCTCTGGTAGGCCTCGAATGCGGCCAGATCCCGTGTTCCGCCGTCGGCATCCTGCGGCGCCAGGGTCACGGACAGGCTGCCGCCGATCCGGTCGACGATCCTGTCCTCGATCTCGAACAGGTTCTCGGCCGGCAGATCATACCGGTCAGACCAGACATGCCGACCGGTTACGGTATCGACCAGGTTGGTGGTGATGCGCAGCATACCGCCATCCTGGCGCACACTGCCGCTCAGGACATGACGCACGTTCAATTCTTCACGTATCGAATCCAGCTCATCCGCCCGTCCGCGAAACACGTTGGATGAAGTAGCGGCAATGACCAGCAGATCCCCGGCCTGGGCAATCGAGTTGCGCAAATCTTCCGCCAGTGCGTTTACCAGCCAGGACTGGCCCGCATCCGGGCTCATGTCCACAAAGGGTAATACCGCCACCGAGGATTCGGGCGGACCCGGCGCTCGGCTTTGCTGAAACATCAGTACTGCGCCGGTCACCAGGACCACGATGGCTACACTGTGCAGTAGAATCCGGACAGCCCGGCTTTTGATGTCATGGGCCCAGGCCAGAAACGCAGCAACCGGTATACCGGCAATGAACACTGCCATGGCCAGCCGGGCAATCCATTCCGGAAAACCAAGAGTTTCCTGCATGGCCAGCAGGATTTCGGTGCCGCCCCAGGCGATGGCGATGTAGATCGCCAGGGTCTGGAACACACGCTTATGTAACAACTGGCTGAACCAGCTGACATTCTTATTGCTTTGTTCCGGGGAATTGTCTGTCACCGTGCTTGCAACTGGAACAGGATTTCAGGCCACAGTACCACAGACTGGAATGGGTTCAAGGAATCTACATCGCCTTTGAACATTCACCGATGGGGTCAGACCGGGGTAGTAGCCTGCGCCGTCGCTGTTGCAAACGGCAAGTGTTATAGTTGATGATTGTCTTTAGGGATTGTCTTTAGGGATTGTCTTCAGGGATTATCCCTCAACAAGAGACGAACAAAGCATCACCTGATATTGAAGGAGTATTGAATGAAGCCAAATTTTCTGAATCGCGGAAAATTGTTGATCGGTTTTGCCGTGATGCTGTTCTGCGGCACCATATACGCGCAAAGCGACCAGTTGGAGCCGACCTGGGTCAGACCGGATACGGATTTTTCCGTGTACAACAAGTTCCAGGTCAAGCCACTCGACGTCAGCGATGTGAGGCTGCTGAGACCACCATGGGCCATGGATGACCCCAAAGACTGGTCAATAGAAGATGAAGACCTGCAATTGATCCAGGACATTTTCAGGGATGTCATGAAAA
>DAOWGA010000176.1 GCA_030637665.1 Lysobacterales bacterium
CAGCCACACTTCTCTTTTGCAGCCAGTTATTCGCCCAGGCGGATTCCGGCCTGCCTTTTCCTCACGGGAATACACCGGCAAGGCCGGTGATCAATCCCGGCTCCATGCGCCTGGATAGCAAGGAAATGCGCAGCCTGTTGAGTGCCCGAAAAGGCAGCCGCGTGAGCTTGCCATCCCTTGACGAGTTCACCGGAAACCAGGATGAACCGCTGGAATTCCGGCGCACGGAGGTGTTTGCACCCGGCGCCAGGGTCCATGTTGTCAGTGCATCCGGAACCACCCTGATTGAGCCCCGCTTGCGCCATTTCTTCCTGGCCAGCAATTCCACCACCGGCATCGGACTGGCGGTTGACCCGCGCACGGGCAAGACCAGCGGTTACGCGATCAAGGGCGGTGAGGAACTTGAAATTTCGGGCGAAATAGGCGGCTCACTGGCATTCAGCGCCGTGGACAGACCAAATGAAGGCATTAGTGAATGCGGCACCGTCCAGGCCGACCAGCCTCCGGAATCCCTGGCCTTCCTGGAAGACGGCATTATGCGGAGTTCGTCTGCGGCGGCCGCGGGAAGCACACTCGATTTCGAAGCCGTGGTTGCGATCGATACGGATACGGAATGGCTTGACGGCTTTCGTGACAATACTGCTGAAGCAACCCTCTGGATCGAGGATGCGTTTATTGCCATGAACGTAATGTACCAGCGCGACGTGGCAACGAGGCTGCTGGTCGGGGACGTTTTTCTCAGAACAGGCTCGGATCCCTATTCGGCGTCGGACGACAGCCGCATTGAACAGTTGTATGAATTCGGGGAGTACTGGCGCTTAAACCAGGGGGGAGTTGAGCGGGATTTCGCGGCCATGTTCAGTGGCAAAATCGACAGTGGGGGTTTCTCTGGAATCGCCTGGCTGAACCAGTACTGCCAGCAGGGGCGTAGCGACGGTAACGGCACATATGGGAGCTACAACTACAACGCGATTGGCAGTAACTGGAGTGCACGAAGCGCCGCCAAGTTCATCGGGCACGAACTGGGGCACAACATGGGATCACCGCACACACACTGCTACGACCCGCCCGTTGATGAGTGCCACAGCGGCGAGAAGGGCTGTTTCAGCGGTGCCGAAGCCTGCCCGGTAACCGTCTCCGGCACCACGATGAGCTACTGCCATTTGGGTTCCTGCGGCAGCACAACGGATTTCCATCCCACGGTCCAGGCGCTGCTCGAAGACCGGCTGGCCAGCAACAGCCCGGAATGCATCGCGCCGTTTGCCAACCCCGACCCGGACCCCGATCCTGAAGTCCCGATATTCGACAGCAGTTTCGAAGGCGGCTGATTCCGTCAGCAAAACCCTGCTTCATAATAAAAAAGCGCCGCCCGGTTGGGCGGCGCTTTGTTTCGATTCGCAGCTTATTCTGCGGAGTTATCGAAAGTCGGGCATGCGATGCCGGGATCCAGCACACGGGTAATTGTGGTTGTCAGCTCAGTGAATCCCAATGCAATCATGTCTGCATTAGGTGTCAGAACCACGTTGCCTTCTGCGCATGTTGGGAATGTGAGTGTTCCCTCACCCCAGAGTGTGCGGTTCACGTCAGCCGAGTTGAAATCATCACCCCACATGGCTCCGTCAGTCGTGTAAACAACCGCGGTGGCCGTGGTACCGGCTATATTCGCGGCTCCGGCTTCGGCAAGTATGTAGACTTGCCCACCCAGGCCGTCGTAGGTGTAAAAAGAAGCAAACATGAACATGTCGCCGCTTGAGTTGTAACCGACCTCCAGCAACCATCCTTCGCCGCCACGGGTCGCATCAGACCAGGTACCGGTCAGGCCGGGATCGAGTCCGATGTCTGAAAGGTCTTTGACGGCATCATGGAAGCCATTGGCGAACTTGGCCAACTCTTCAAGAGATGCGTCGTGGCAACGCTGGCAGGCGAAGTCCATTGTCACCGCGCCCTTGCCGTTAGCGTCCAGAGCGACACGGCCACCGTCTTCAGTGAACATGTTGGCAGTTGGATCGGTGTTGATGTAGAAAATGTGAGTCTGCAGATCACCCTGGTGAGGTCCAAGCGCTGCTGCGGACTTGCTTGCCCAACCCATATGGCAATCTTTGCAAGTCACACCGTAGTCATACATGGTCGTCTTCGAGAAAGATTCCATCTTGCTCGCGTGACAGGCTACCCCACATTCTGCCCCGTCCGGGAAGTCAGGATTTTCGCCTGGTTCCCAAATCGAAAATTCACCTCTTTTATGCGGATTGTGACAGCTCGTGCAATCCAGGAAATCATGCGGGCCGGCCAGGTACTCGTTGTACTGCTCGTGATGACGAATGAATCCGCCTGATGCGGGGATGTAATTATCCTCTATGGGGGGCATGACATTGTCATCGTAGCGCTGGTGGCATCTGCCGCAGAACGCGCCCGTCATTACAGTCGGGTCAGTTCCTTCCGGCCGATCGGTATCGATATTCATGCCTACTCCGGGACCTCCGGCGTCGTGGCATTCTTCACAATGAACGCCACCGGCAAAGAAGGTGCCGTGCATACCCGGCAGCCCATCCTGGTTATCGGTCAGGTCATCATCGGTGTCATGATCCAAATCCGGTATCCATCCGGTGGTGTGGCAATCGCCGCAGTCATAGGGCTTTTCAAATTCACCCGCATGATAATCGGACCATGTGTCGACGAGGTAGTTGTACTGGTTCTGCCCGTCGGCCGGGGTGTAAATATAGCCTTGATCATCTACATAGCGGGATTTCCACTTGTAGCCGCCAATCACGTAGGTGACATCGTCCCAGTCAATCCCTTCGGGCAGTGGAATCGGCCGGAATTGAGCCTCTTCGGCCCTCATCAGCTTGTAAGGGTGACCGGACACTTTCCAATCGTTGTAG
>DAOWGA010000239.1 GCA_030637665.1 Lysobacterales bacterium
AGGTTGGCCGGCCTCTCCTCAGATCATCATCATCCATGGCAGGCAGGTCGTCATGTATCAATGAATACGCATGAATAAGTTCTACGGCACAGGCCACCGGGTCGAGTTGTTCCATTTCCAGGCCCAGAGCCTTGCCGGATGCGTAAACCAGCACCGGCCGGAATCTTTTCCCACCGGCAAGGGCGGAATACCGCATGGCTTCGTGCAGGACGGCGGAGTTTTGACCTGCCCCCGGTAAGCGCCGATCCAGGACAGATTCAAAGCGATCCTGCCAGGCAGATATTTCCCTTTGTTGTTCAGTCGCTGCTTTCAAAGGGGACTGCTGAGGATTCATCATCAGGGTCAATCAATTGCTCTACGACCTGTTGGGCCTGGTCCAGGATGCCCTGGCAATGCCGGGTCAATTCTACGCCGCGCTTGAACTGCTTCAGAGACTGATCCAGGCTCAATTCTCCGGATTCCAGTTGTTCGATCAGGGTCTCAAGTTCGCCCAGGGCTTGCTCAAAACCAGCCTTTTGTTTGGATTTTTCGTTCATGACATTCGTACTCGCTTGGCCGTCGGACACTAACCCAGCAGCTTTGGTGGGTCAACTGTGGAAGTGTGGCAAGCTGATCGCAATTCACCAAGCAGAGAATCCTCCGGGCACCAGCGGTATTCCAGCCCGTTCGAATCCAGCCAGGATTTTAGTCTGTCAGCGATAATCCAGTCACCGATGGCTACCGCCTCTTCACCCCAGTACAGCACCGGGATGGACAATCTCATCCAGGGCGGGATACCCAATTTACGGAACAGTTCTTTAAGCGTCTGCCGGCTTCCACCCGTACGCAGTCGAATTTTTCCTCCGCTTCGTCGTGAATCAACCTGCCATCCTTGCGGTATGCATACCGGACTCCCATGCAGTTGCAGGTATCCCAGGCTGGCGCCCAGTTCCAGTTTCATGCCGCCGGTCCACAGCTGCCTGGCGCAATTCGTCAGGATGGAAAGGTCCTGCAACCAGATGAACGGGTGATACAGCTTAAGTTGCCACTGACTCCATCGCACTTCCGCCCGGCTGCTTGCCCTGGAACCGGCCAGCTGGTCCAGGAATTCATGGATGCGCACTTCGGGCAATGCAGGAATTTCCTGGCGCCGCAGCCATTGGCGAAAAACCAGCACCTGCATTGGCTGCTCGAGTTGCAGCAGCGGCGCCAGTGGCATTTTGTGATTATTGGCGAGTAAATCACTGCAAGAGGAATTGACAAATTCCGCCAGTGCCTCGGATGTCAGCCTGGCAATACGTGCCGAACGGGTCAGCCTTTTTACAACCCCGGGCCAGCGGGTCTCGAGCGTGGGGAACAGATTATTCCTGAGGAAATTCCGGTCAAAGGATTCGTCCAGATTCGATGGATCTTCCATCCACGTAACGCCATGCCTGAGCAGGTATGTTTCCAGCTCGGCTCTCCTCCATTGGAGGAGGGGTCTTGCGACCCGGCCATTGCCCAGCTTGCGCAAAGCTGGTATGCCTGCAAGCCCTTCAATTCCGCTGCCCCTCATCAGGTTCAGAAACAGGGTCTCGGCCTGGTCATCGGCATGGTGTGCGGTCAGGTAGGTTTCATCACAGCCCAGCAAATCTGCGACAGCCTGGTAGCGGCAGTTCCGTGATTCTTCTTCGGTGCTGATGCCGCCAGATGGCTGTATTTTCAGATTCCGGCTTGAGAAAGGAATATCCCGCGTCCGGCAGAAGTCCCGGCAATGAACCAGCCATGAATCAGCTCCTGGATTCAGTCCATGGTGGAAATGAATGGCATGAATGGGTGTCGTGAGGTGATTACGGGACCGTTGCAGGGCGAGTAGCAATGCCGTGGAATCTGCCCCGCCACTGAATCCGACCCAGAATTTTCGTGTCCGCGGCAGGCGGTCAATCACCGTCTGCAACGGCCCGCTGCCAAAACTCCCGTCAGGTTTTTTCACGTTAATCCGGTGTGAATCAGTCCTGGAATTCACCGTAGGCCAGCAGACGTTGGTACCTGGCGTCCAGGAGTTGACTGGTGGTCAGCTTTTCCAGTTCTTCAAGCTGGTTGTTAATGCATTTCGCGATGCGCTCGGCAACGACATCTGGCTCTTTGTGCGCTCCACCGAGTGGTTCCGGAATAACCTCGTCCACCAGGCCAAGTTTCTTCAGGCGACTCGAAGTAATGCCCAGCGCCGTGGCCGCTTCTTCCGCGTTCGCGGCATCTTTCCACAGGATGGAGGCACAACCTTCCGGAGAAATCACCGAATAGGTGCTGTACTCGAGGATGTTGACCCGGTCACCGACGCCAATGGCCAGCGCCCCGCCAGAGCCTCCTTCCCCAATGATGGTGCAAACGATGGGGACCGGCAGGCGGGCCATGACTTCTAGATTGCGTGCGATGGCCTCCGACTGTCCCCGTTCCTCGGCTCCGACTCCGGGGTAGGCGCCCGGTGTATCGATGAAAGTGACCAGTGGCAGCCGGAATCTGGCAGCCATGTTCATTAGCCGCAGGGCCTTGCGATATCCCTCTGGCCGGACCATACCGAAATTCCGGAACACTTTCGCTTTGGTGTCACGGCCTTTTTGCTGCCCGATAAACATAATTGCGCGGCCTTGGAACCTGGCCATACCGCCGACGATGGCGTGGTCGTCGGCGAAAGAACGATCACCATGTAATTCATGGAATTCGTCAAAAATCTTGTCGACATAATCCAGCGTATAGGGCCGCAAAGGGTGGCGGCTTAGCTGGGAAATTTGCCAGGGCGTCAGGTCCTTGAATATGCCCTTGATTTTCTGACGCATTTTAACCTGGAGACGCTGAATTTCCTCGTCGAGGTTGATCGCATTATCGGAACCGACATTACGCAGCTCATCAATTTTTGCCTGCAATTCCGCAATCGGCTGCTCAAAATCAAGGTAATTGGAAATCATTTTAATACTCGCAAAGTCAGACCGGCATTATAACGTGACTGGATTGTCAGGCACTATGCGGGATGGAGGCCAGTTGCCAATTTTCGATTGCCCAGGCCCAGAGCTGTTCCAACTCCATTCCCCGCGGCGGCGACTGGCCGAGAAATTTCAGCGCAAGAAAAATGGCTTCGGCAGCAGGAACACTGGCCACCGGGTCTGTTCCGTAGCGTTTCCCCAACTTCTTTCCATCGCTGTGCATCGCAAGCGGGATGTGTGCATAGGACGGTGACGCCAGGCCCAGGCAGCGTTGCAGGTAAATCTGCCTGGCGGTTGAATCGAGCAGGTCAGCTCCCCGAACGACCTCGGTGATGCCCTGGAACGCATCATCGATGACCACGGCAAGCTGATAGGCGGGCAGGCCGTCTGCCCGCTGGATCACAAAATCACCTACTTCAGTGTCGAGATTTTCCCGGATGTCACCCTGGACAAGATCAGCAAACTCTATGCTCACCGAGTCCACCCTGAGCCGGACAGAACGGTGAGATTTTCCCTTTGCCAATCCATTCCTGCAGGTCCCCGGGTAAATTCCGGATGCCGGCAGGTCTTTCCTGCTGCAGCCACACCAGTAGGCCTTGTCCTGGCGCAGCAGAATTTCTATCGCACTCTGATAGGCTTCAGTTCGCGTGCTCTGGTACAGAACCGGGCCGTTGGATTTCAATCCCAGCCGATCCAGGTCGCGCAGAATCGCAGCCGCACTTCCGGGCACTTCGCGGGGTGGGTCAATATCTTCGATTCTGACCAGCCAGCGGCCCATTGCCTGCCTGGCCTGGAGAAAACTCGCAACAGCGGCCACCAGCGACCCAAAATGAAGATCACCCGTCGGCGAGGGTGCGAAACGCCCGGTATAAGCGCTGGTGCGGTGAACCTGATCCATCTGGTGCTGAGTCTAGCCCGCGGACAACAGCACGGCCAGCCTTGCGGTGGGGGTTACTGCGCGATCACCTGCGAAGATTCTTTCAGAAAGGCTCCGGCAAGCAGTTTGACACCGCACTGCCATAAAACGGCAAGACTCGACGTATCTGCTACTTCGTCTGCAATCACTGACACACCGTGCGGTTCAGCTACTTCAACGATTTTGCGAATGGCATCCTGGTTTTTCGTGTTTGCGGTCAGATCATTGGTCAGCGCCGGGAGGATTTTAACGTAGGCGACATCCAGGTGCTCGAGTAACTGGCAACAGCGGCGCCCGGCATCAAACTGGCTGATCGCCAACTGGCAACCCAGGGGCTTCAGCTCTTTCATCAGGCGCTGCGCCGGCTTGAGATTGGTCTGGGCTGCGCTGGCCGCAATTTGCAGAATTATCCTGCTACCCTCGATACAGCTCGACTTCATCTGGTCAGCCAGCCAGCCGGGGAAGCCATAATCCAATATGGAGTTATTGCTCAGGCTGATGATCTGTTTTTGGTCGCTTTCCACCAGAGTCTTGATCAAGCCGGGAATTACGTTCCGGTCTATTGTTCCGGCCAGATCATTTCGATCCGCTGCCGGTTGATATTTTGTTGGCGGGTGATCTCCTGCCTCTTCCCTCATGTAGGTGAGGTTTTCAATCAGCTGCTCACCATCGCCTTCGAGATCAACGATTGATTGCTGCACCGTGTAGAAGTCCTGGTTGCTCAGGGCGTACTTGATGCGGTCAACCCAGTGCTGGTCGCTATCACTGGCGGCCACAGCCGTGAGCGTCGGCCGGTAAATGACGAGTTTATCGCCGGCTTCAGCAGCTTCGGCAAAGGCCTTGCGGGCCCGCGCCATGATTTCTGCAGAATTCGTGGCAAGGCGGCCGATCACGCTCATGCCGATACTGCAGGACGATGAAATGGCCCGGTCCCCAATCTCCACGATATGGTCACGGTAGGCCTGTAGAATTCCCTGCGCTACCTCTTCCAGGTCATCGCTGTTTTCTCTTTGCGCCAGTATTGCGAATCCCTGGTCTCCGATTCGTGCCGCCATGTCCTGTTTTTGCAGGCAAAGCCTGACCACAGCGGCCATGTCGGCCAGGAACTCATCTGAAGACTCCACCCCCAGTTCATCCTGCAGGTCGGCGAAGCCATCGGGTTCTATGACAAAAACAGCGGCTGCGGTTTCCTTGCGTTTGCTACCCCCGGAAATAAATTCTTCCAAATGCCTGGCAAATGCCTTCCTGTTGCCCAGTTGTGTGAGCGGGTCTACAACACGAAGCCGTTCCAGTTCAGCCGCCAGATCTGCTGCATTATCAGTTTTTTGCACCACCATCTGGATGCAGTCTTCGTCATCAAAACGTGCCGGCGAGAATACCAGTTTGGCTTCAAATTCGCTCCCGTCAGGCCGCACCACGATGACATCAAGCGGCTTGGCCGGGAAATGGCCTTTCGACAGGTCTCTAAAAAGTTTTTTGGGGTTGATATCGCCGGATTTTATCAGTTCCAGCAAAGAGAGTCCCTCGAGCCCGGATGCGTCTTTGATGTGAAGCG
>DAOWGA010000032.1 GCA_030637665.1 Lysobacterales bacterium
AGTGTCGTTACCTTACGGCTGGATGACGGAAGCCTGATCTGGACACAATCCATTGTTTCACCCGAAGGCCGGACTGAACTGGAACGCCTGGCGGATATCGGTCAGCAGATGGTTATCATTGCATCCGACCTCATTGTTTCCAGTTACAAGAACCGGGTGACTTCACTGGCCGCCGATTCAGGCCGCCTGCTCTGGTTCAAGGATATTTCTTCAGCAACAGGCATCCAGGTCGATCGCACCAATCTGGCTATCAGCGAAAGCACCGGCGACCTTTGGTTGCTCGACCGCCGGAATGGCTCGACCCAGTGGAAACAGGATCAACTCTTGAACCGGGGCCTGACGCGCCCGGCCTTCTACGGCAACTTTGTTGTTGTCGGTGACAAGGAAGGTTACCTGCACTGGATCGATTCAAAGAGCGGGGAATTCGTGGCCCGGGTGCGGGCGGGCAAGAAAGGGTTTGCAGCAGCGCCATTGACTGTTGGCACAAGCCTGTACGTGCTTACCACCAAGGGTAACCTGGTGGCCTATCGCGCAGGCGCGGCCTTATAGATATCATTCCGAGGCACTCAAGGTGTTACCGGTAGTCGCCATAGTTGGACGGCCAAACGTTGGCAAATCCACCCTGTTCAATGCTCTGACCAGGACGCGTGATGCCCTCGTGGCAGACATACCCGGCGTCACTCGCGACCGCCAGTACGGTATATCCCGGGTTGGCCACCAACCCTGTTTGCTGGTAGATACCGGTGGCCTGGTCAGCAATGCGGAAGGAATTGAGTACCTGACCGCAAAGCAGGTCCACCAGGCCATCGATGAATCCCAGGTCGTTTTGTTTATCGTTAGTGCCCGCGATGGCCTGACCGCGGAAGACCAGGAAATTGCAGCGCTGTTGCGACGGGCCTCAAAACCCGTTCTGATGGTGGGCAACAAAATCGACGGACTGGAAGCCGACACGGCACTGGCAGATTTCGCCAGCCTGGGGATGGGTGAGTTGCAGGCGGTATCAGCCACGCATCGCCGTGGTCTTGAGTCCATGATGAAGTCCCTGGATTCCAGCTTGCCCGGGCCGGCGGAGCAGGATGCAGAGGAAGCAGACGATGAGCGGCTTCGCCTGGCCATTGTGGGCAGGCCAAATGTCGGGAAATCAACTCTGGTCAACCGCTTGCTGGGTGAAGAGCGTGTACTGGCCTTCGATAAGCCGGGCACGACCCGCGACACGATCAGCACGATGCTGGAACGGGATGGTCAGCGATACGAGTTGATTGACACGGCCGGAGTCCGCCGCCGGTCCAAAATTACCGACGTCGTCGAAAAATTCAGTACCATCAAGGCCCTGCAGGCGATAGAGCGGGCCCACGTGGTGGTGTTGATGCTGGATGCCCGCGAAGGTCTCACAGATCAGGATACGACGCTGCTGGGGCACATACTCGAACAGGGCAGGGCACTGGTCATTGCCCTGAATAAATGGGACGGCCTCGATGACGACCACCGTAAACAGGTAAAAAGCGTGCTCGACCGGCGCCTGATGTATGCCTCCTGGGCTCGGCGGGTCACCCTGTCTGCATTACACGGCTCGGGTATCCAGGAGTTGATGGCTGCCGTTCAGCAGGCCTGGAGAAGCGCCCTGACAGAATTTTCAACACCGGAACTCACCCGGGTCCTGCGGCACGCTTTCGAATCTCACCAGCCGCCGATGAAACATGGCAGAACCGCCAAGCTACGCTACGCACATGGGGGTGGGAAACTACCACCCAGGATCATCATCCACGGCAGCCGGACCGAGACCATTCCGGACAGTTATCGCAGGTACCTGGTCAATCGCTTCATCAGCCACTTCAAGCTGAAGGGAACACCACTGATAATCCAGTTCAGGGACAGTGAGAATCCATACAAGGATCGTAAGAACAAGTTAAGCAAACGCCAGATGGATAAACGCAGGCGCCTGAAGAAATTTGCAAGCCGCAAATCCAGGAAGTGACGCCGCCCGGCCGCCTTGCATGAAAAACAGGAACAGAACAGCTCTGGAAGTATCCGTTGAAGAAGCCGCCGGGATGGCCTGTCCCGCCAGGCCCCTGTTTGACATTCGCACCCTCCTGGAGAGACAGGTCGGCGTGCCTCGTGGCGCCATTAGCCTCAGCATTGAAGAATTGATGGACAATCTGCAAACAGACCGTGGCCAGAAAGAGGCCGGCGGGTACATCCTGTGTGCGGAAGGCGTGCGTTCACTCACGCTGGTTGAGCAACTGGCGGATCAGGGAGTCAATGGATTTTTCAGCGTCGCGGGCGGCTTTCAGGCCTGGGTGAATGCGGACCTTCCAACGGGCTATCCACAGGGTTTGGATGCGGCGCAGGCCGACCGCTATGCGCGACACCTGGTGATGCCGCAGGTCGGTCCGGAAGGGCAGCGCAAGCTGCTGGATAGCCGTATCCTGCTGGCCGGTCTCGGTGGCCTGAATTCCCCTGCCGCCCTGTATCTGGCTGCTGCCGGTGTGGGTACGCTTGGCCTGGTCGCTAACCAGGCGGTCGAACGCAGTAATCTTCAGCGCCAGGTGGTACATCGTGAAAGCCGCATCGGCCAGATGAAAACTGAATCCGCCGCAGACAGCCTTGGCAGCCTGAATCCGGATATTGAAATCCGGATTTTCAATCAACTTGTGGACAGCAGCAACGCCGAATCCCTGCTTGAGGGCTGGGACGTCGTGATTGACGGCACCGATAATTTTCCAGCCCGCTATGCATTGAATGATGCCTGCGTAAAGCACGGCATACCGCTTGTATATGGTGCGGTGATGCGCTTCCAGGGGCAGGTCTCGGTGTTCTGGCCCGGTGCACCGGGGCATGCTCCGGATAAGGCTCCACCCTGTTTTCGCTGCATGGTTCCCGAGGCTCCGTTGCCACAGGATGCGCCAGGATGCGCCGTAGCCGGCGTACTGGGTGTACTGCCCGGTATTGTCGGTACTTTGCAGGCTAACGAAGCCCTGAAACTGGTCCTGGGTATCGGCCAGGCGCTGACGGGACGGCTGCTGATGTTTGACGCGCTGGTGATGGATTTTCGCCAGGCCAGCGTGAAGCGCAAGCCCTCATGCCCAAGTTGCGGCAGCAATACTTTCTACCGCACAGACTCCTAGAGACTCCAGGAAGAAAGATTGCGTTCTATTTCGTGCCTCAGCCCCGGCTCATCCGGTTCGACGTTAGATGGCCAGTGATGCAGCAGCGTACCTTCGCGGCCGAACAGGTATTTACAGAAATTCCAGCGCGGTAAAATATCGCTGGTAAATTCCTCGCGCATGGCCCGGAACAGAGGGTGGGCGCCACTACCGTTTATGGTCTGCTTCGTGGTCATTGGAAAAGTCACGCCGTAATTGCTGCTGCAAAATTCCATTATTTCTTCGTCGCTGGCGGGTTCCTGTTGGTCAAAGTCATTACAGGGAATTCCGATGACTATCAGGCCGCTCGGCCGATACTCTTCCCACAGTTGCTGCAGTTTCAAATACTGGGGAGTAAATCCACATTCTGAAGCGGTATTTACGATAAACAAGGGTTGTCCGGTCCATCGTTCAAACGGCATGGTGGCACCGTTGATCGAGCGAAAAACATATTCGTATACGCGCATGAAATAATAATAACCCACAATCAGCAGATTTGCCGCAATATCAAGCTCTCTCCAGAATCGCAGCGACGCCCATGCCGCCCGCGGTACAGATTGAAATCAGGCCTCTTCCGGAACCGGACTCTTGCAGAATCTGGGCCAGTGTTCCAACAATTCTTGCACCCGTTGCGGCAAAGGGATGCCCGAAGGCGAGGCTGCTGCCCTTGACGTTGAGCCTGGAGCGGTCAATGGAACCAAGCGCCGAATCCAAACCCAGTCTTCCCTTGCAGTAATCCTCGGATTCCCAGGCGG
>DAOWGA010000018.1 GCA_030637665.1 Lysobacterales bacterium
CGAGGAACCGACGATCTGGGTATCGCCCAGGTCAATGAAAAACATGTAGGGCGAGGGATTGAGCGCCCGCAATGCCCGGTACACATCCAGCGAACGGGCCTTGAATGGCACGCTCATGCGTTGCGAAAGCACCACCTGGAAGATATCGCCGGACAGGATGTATTCCTTGCTTTTCCGGACAGCGCTGATGAAGTCCTCGCGGCTGAATCCGAAATGAAAATCGTGTTCCGACACGGGGGGGTGTGACACCGGGTCGCCGTAACCGGGACCACCACTTCGTAAACGGTGAGTCAGCTCGTCGAGGCGATGCTGGGCGGATTCCCACGCATCGGGTTTTGCAGGATCTGCATTCACAATCAGGAATAGCCGCCCGGCCAGGTTGTCAAATACCGCCACTTCGTCGGAAAGCAGCAAAACCATATCCGGCGTGTTCAGTTCGTCAGGTTTATCCTCGTCGATCAGGCGAGACTCGAAACGCTGGACAATTTCATAACCGAAGTAGCCCACAAGTCCGCCGGTAAAGACGGGTAACTCAGGCAGGCGTGGCGCCTGGAATTCGCTCTGAAGTTCGGAGATCCGTTTGAGCGGATCCTCGATGGTTTCTTCTGAAATCCCCTTACCATTCTCGAACACCGTGAGTTTGGTTCCACTCAAATCATAGCGCCGCTTGCAGGGCAGGCCAATAATGGAGAATCGACCCCAGGTCTCCCCTCCCTCGACGGATTCAAAAAGATAGGTATCCGGCCCATTTGCCAGATTGAGATAAACCGACAAAGGCGTGTCCAGGTCCGCAAGTACGGACCGGTACACTGGTATCCGGTTATGGCCTTCCGCCTTCAGTTGTTCAAACGTTTCCCTGTCCACTGCAATCCATTATTAATCGGCAAGAAGCTGTGATTCTAGCAAGGGAAGCCGGTTTTACCTACAGGAATTGGGCTGAGAGTCCCTGGGCGCTGGAAACCGGCAGACTGATCACGAACTCAACGCCACCTTCTGCGGGAAGGTTTCGGGCCTGCACCGTGCCATTGTGTGCTGCGGCAACCAGCCGGACGATATAGAGCCCCAGCCCCAGGTGAGGCGCAGAACCCCGCTTGTCGCGCAGTGACACCAGCGAATCAAACAGCCGGTCCTGAAATTCCCCGGGCAGCCGGGTGCCCGTGTTGCTGACCGCGATGTGGTATTGATCCTCTGTTCTGGTCAGGGAAAGCGTCACTGTATCCTCTGTGCTGCTCAGTGACATTGCGTTATCCACCAGTTTATCCAGCGCCTGGGCCAGCAGCTCAGGGGCGCAGCTCAAGGGCGCGCGCCCGGATGGCAACTCGATGAGCAATCTGCGGCCTGCGTGCACCGAGGCATACGCCTCCGCACAATGATGCAACAGCTCCAGCAGGTCGATATCCTCCCACTCCGCCACGCGTATCGAGGCCTCCAACCGGCTGGCCTCGCTCATTGCACGCACGATGGCGGTCTGGCGATCCAGCCCCTCGCGCGCCCGTTCCAGGTAGCGGCAGGAATCAGTATCGAGGTCCTGGCTGGCCAGGTTATCCAGCGAAGAACGGGTGATCGCAAGCGGGGTTTTCAGTTCATGGGAAAGCTTGCCGGCCAGGGTTTGCAGGTATTGGTTATAGTCTGCCACGGCGCGCAGCAACTTCTCATTGTTACGGGCCAGTTCACCCAGTTCATCCCTGTCCTGAACCAGTGGCAGAATGTCGCTGCCCACGCCATCTTCCATCGCGTGGCTGACTGCGCCACTCAGGCGGCGTACCCGGCGGGACAAGTTGGTGGCGAAATACCACAGCCCGGCCGCCAGACCAAAAGTCAGCGCCAGTGTCGTGAATAAAAGACGCCCCAGTGCCCTGTTGGTAACCAGCAACAAGCCCTCGGATGCTGACTGCAACACGATGGCGCCTTTTATCTTCCCCTCCAGTTCCAACGGCACTGCCACTGCGTTGCGCACAACGGCAGTATCCAAATCCTGGGACCAGCCGATGGCTTCCTGGCCGGACAGGGCTTGTCGCACCACTTCGTCGCCAAGCCTGACCGGTTCATCCGGCCAGTGGTCCAGCAACTGGGTGCGCGATCCGGCAACCAGCCGGTAAAGCAAGCGCTGAAGCCAGGTGGTTTCCTGCATGCCGGGGGTTTGCTGCACACCCGAATCGGCAAGCACCCAGCCCTGGTGGTCGACCAGCAGGGTACGGGTGGATTCAGGCGCAGAGTCGGCAAACCACCCGGAAAGTCCGTCCCATTTGCCAACCAGGCTGATCCACTGCCGGCGTACACCGTCGCCCGTCGGCCCAGCCACCCGCGCCGGCAGACCGGAAACCCGGGGCCCTGCATCACGGACTTCGAAGCTGATATCAGAATTTTGCGCCGCTGCCGTCAATGCAAGCTCCACCCGGTAACCCGAATCACTATCCAGCCAGAAACCTTCCACCTGGTCGCCCCCTGCGGCGTCACTGGGCAGTTGCAATGGCCCCGGCGCCTCCGGCCTGATGCTGAAACTGAACAGGCCCCGTGGATTGCGTGAGAACAACTGGATGCCGTCTGCCTGAGCGGCGCCCGGTAAAGCGCGCATCGGTGTGCGGTCATTGACATCGAATAGCAGGTATAACTGGCCATCAAAACTGCCAGCCAGCAGTCTGACGAGCAATTCCTCATCATCGGAACGGAAATCCAGCCCCTCATTGGAATCCGGCCAGTCATCCGGATAGCCATCAAGGATAGGTGGCCGTTCAAATTTGCGCAGGGGCAAATACAAATCGGGAGCGAATACCAGGCGACTCTGGAATTCCAGCGGCAATGTGCCGGCAATTGTGCGGGCCGAAGCCAGCATGGCGCTCTCCTGGGCCTCGCGCAGGAAGTGTTCGAGTTCCTGCAATAACTTCCAACCGGACCAGGGCAACAACAAAGTCAGCGCGGAAAGCGCAAGCAGCTGGTTCTTGAGTTTCATTTCCGCTCTATTCTAGTGGAGAGTCATCGGCTTTGGCCTGTGGTTTCCATCGATATCCGGCTCCGTAAACCGTATCCAGCCGATCGAAATCAGAGTCAACACGGACGAA
>DAOWGA010000235.1 GCA_030637665.1 Lysobacterales bacterium
GCAAACCCGAGTCCACCCGTGGGTCCGGCGCTGGGCCAGCACGGCGTCAATATCATGGAATTCTGCAAGGCTTTTAATTCCAAGACGCACAGCATGGAAAATGGCATGCCGATTCCCGTGGTCATTACAGTCTATGTGGATCGCAGCTTTTCATTTATTACCAAGACTCCACCAGCCGCCGTGTTGCTGAAAAAGGCAGCGGGCATTCCAAAAGGCAGCGGTGAGCCGAACACCGTAAAGGTGGGAACCGTAACACGCGCGCAACTCGAGGAGATCGCCAAGGTCAAGGAGCCTGACATAACTGCAGCAGACATGGATGCAGCCGTCAGGACGATTGCCGGATCAGCTCGCAGCATGGGCATCAATGTGAAAGGAGTCACGTCATGAGCGGATTGGGTAAACGAATGAAAGCCATCCGGGAGCAGCTTGAGCCCGGTAAAGCTTATGCCATTGATGAAGCTCTGGATATTTTGAAAAGCTCGAGCAAACTCAAGTTTACCGAGTCTGTGGATGTGGCTATTCGCCTGGGTGTGGATTCCCGCAAGTCCGATCAGAATGTACGCGGTTCAACTGTACTGCCCAATGGCACCGGTAAGACGGTCCGGGTAGCGGTATTTGCCCAGAGTGACAATGCAGAAAAGGCAAAGGAAGCCGGAGCCGATGTTGTCGGCATGGAGGACCTGCATGATCAGATCAAGGGCGGCGACCTCAATTTTGATGTCGTCATCGCCACCCCGGATGCAATGCGCGTGGTAGGTAAACTGGGTCAGTTGCTTGGCCCCCGTGGACTGATGCCCAATCCAAAGGTAGGCACCGTATCTACCGATGTCACCACCGCTGTGAAGAACGCCAAGGCCGGACAGGTGCGGTACCGCACTGACAAGGCAGGCATTATTCACAGCACGATTGGGAAAGCTGATTTTGAAATTGATGCCCTGAAGGGTAATTTACTCGCCCTGATCACCGATCTGATCAAGCTGAAACCGGCGTCTTCCAAGGGCACGTTTGTCCAGAAGGTGGCCGTTTCAACGACCATGGGTCCCGGCATCATTGTAGATAAAACCACGCTGGATATATAAGGCCTGGTTTTTGGGTTTGGATTTTTTAGGTTTTATTGCCCGGCTGATATGACGGGTGATGGATGGACGGGCTGCTCCCGAATGGGGATGGACCGTCGGAGACCGTAGGTACAGTAATTTCTCGTTTTTCCAGAGAGGAAGACTGTTTAAGGGTGGTCGGGTAACCGGGCATGGCCTGCGCAGATGGTGGCAGCCCCGCTACTGAATTTTTTTACGGAAAAATTCAGTAGCGGGGTCACCACTGGAATTGAGTCAAAGGGTCGGATAACCGGCAATGAAGACTCCAGGAGGTAACCAATGGCGCTCAGTATTGAGCAGAAAAAAGCAGTAGTTGCTGAAGTGGCCGATGCGGCCAGCAAGGCACTTGCCGCTGTCGCTGCAGAGTATCGTGGACTGACTGTTAAGGAAATGACTGAATTGCGTGCCCAGGCCCGCCAGGATGGTGTTTTCCTGAAGGTCGCCAAGAATACACTGGTGCGCAGAGCCGTTGAGGGTACTGATTACGAATGCATGCAGGACTCGCTGACAGGACCACTCCTGTTCGCGTTCAGCATGGAAGATCCCGGTGCTGCCGCACGCCTTGTCAAGGGCTATTCAAAGGACCATGACAAACTCATTACGAAACTTGTTGCCGTGGGTGGCGAGCTGTACGACGCGTCCGAACTGGAACGCTTGTCCAGCCTGCCGACTTACGACCAGGCAATCGCGATGCTGATGGCTGTGATGAAAGCACCGATCGAGAAATTCGTCAGGACCCTTGCCGAACCGCATACCAAGCTGGTTCGGACCGTGGCTGCTGTGCGTGACGAAAAGCAGGCTGCATGAAATTTTTAAACTCTCAGTGGGCCAATAGCCCCTTTTAACAACTTATACGGAGACGACAATGGCCGTTTCAAAAGACGATATTCTGGAAACAATTTCAAATATGAGCGTGATGGACGTCGTAGACCTCATCAGCGCAATGGAAGAAAAATTCGGTGTTTCTGCTGCAGCTGCGGTAGCTGTTGCTGCAGGACCTGCTGCCGGTGGTGACGCTGCTGCTGAGGAAGAGCAGACTGAATTTGACGTAGAAATGACTTCTTTCGGTGCCCAAAAGGTTCCGGTGATCAAGGTTGTTCGTGAAATCACCGGCCTGGGCCTGAAGGAAGCCAAGGATCTTGTAGAAAGCGCGCCTGCCAATATCAAGGAAGGCGTTGCGAAAGACGAAGCTGACGAAATCGCGAAGAAGCTCGAAGCAGCAGGCGCTACTGTCGAGGTTAAGTAAATCTTCTTCCCTGGTTTACGGGGCTGAATATAAGTTGGCTGGGGGCCTGGGCCTCCGGCCTGCTTCTGTTTGCATTTCAGATCACATGATCGCACAGGCGGAATCAGAACATGAGTTACTCTTTCACGGAAAAAAAGCGCATTCGCAAGGACTTCGGTAAGCGCAAGTCCATTCTCGATGTGCCCTACCTGCTGGAAACGCAGATTCGCTCCTATAAGGAATTTCTGCAATTGGAAGTGCTGGCGGACGATAGGCGGGAACGCGGTCTTCACGGCGCATTAAAATCGGTCTTTCCTATCGTCGCTTACTCAGGAAACGCAGCCCTGGAATACGTCAGCTACAAGCTGGGTGAACCGGTGTTCGATGTGAAAGAGTGCAAGCTTCGCGGCATGTCCTATGGTGCCCCGTTGCGGGTTAAAGTTCGCCTGGTCATTTATGACAAGGAGAGCTCCGCCAAGATTAAGCCAGTGAAGTACGTTAAAGAACAGGAAGTCTATATGGGCGACCTGCCGCTGATGACGGAAACCGGCACCTTTATAGTCAACGGAACCGAGCGTGTCATCGTGTCACAACTGCACCGCTCTCCGGGTGTGTTTTTTGACCACGACAGAGGTAAAACCCACTCCAGCGGCAAGCTGTTGTTTTCAGCCCGCGTTATTCCATACCGTGGTTCCTGGCTTGATTTCGAGTTTGATCCGAAAGACGCTATCTTCACCCGCATAGATCGCCGCCGGAAGCTGCCTGTAACGATATTGCTGCGTGCTCTGGGTATGAATAACGAGGAAATCCTCGATACCTTCTTCGAAACCAGCAAGATTACACTAAAAAAATCCGGTGCCAAGCTGGAATTGGTGCCCGAGCGCCTGCGCGGTGAAACTACGTTTTTCGATATTCGCAGTAAAACCGGAAAGGTGCTGGTTCCAACCGGCAAGCGGATCACTGCCCGGCACGTCAAAATCATCAAGGATTCGGGTGTTAAAGCCCTCGAAGTGCCGGATGAGTACCTGCTGGGCAAAATTGTAGCGAAGACCATCGTGGACAAGGAGTCCGGCGAGATCCTGGTGGACGCGAACGCCGAACTCACTGAAGAACTGCTCGAGCAGTTGCGGGATGCCGGTCTCAAGAGCCTGGACGTCCTTTATGTAAACGACCTGGACCACGGGCCTTACATATCGAACACTCTGAACATTGATCCGACCCACAATGAACTGGAAGCCCTGGTCGAGATTTACCGCATGATGCGCCCCGGCGAGCCGCCGACCAAGGATGCGGCACAGAACCTGTTCAGGAACCTGTTCTTTGCCCCGGAGCGCTACGATCTTTCCGGAGTCGGCCGCATGAAATTCAACCGGCGCGTCGGCCGGCCCGAAGTGGAAGGATCAGGCGTGCTCGATCGTGCGGACATTCTCGATGTGCTGCGCGTGCTGATTAACATCCGTAACGGAAAGGGCAGCGTCGATGACATCGACCACCTGGGCAACCGTCGTGTACGCAGCGTCGGTGAAATGGCTGAAAACGTGTTCCGGGTAGGCCTGGTGCGTGTTGAACGCGCGGTGCGTGAACGCCTGTCCGTCGCTGAAAGCGAAGGGTTATCACCGCAGGAACTCATCAACGCCAAACCGGTGGCAGCCGCGGTCAAGGAGTTTTTTGGTTCCTCGCAGCTCAGCCAGTTCATGGACCAGAACAACCCGCTGTCAGAAGTTACCCACAAACGCCGCGTTTCGGCACTCGGCCCGGGCGGGCTGACCCGTGAGCGCGCAGGTTTTGAAGTGAGAGACGTGCACCCGACACACTACGGCCGTGTGTGCCCGATCGAGACGCCTGAAGGCCCGAACATCGGTTTGATCAACTCCCTGGCTGTCTACGCGAGAACCAACGATTACGGTTTCCTCGAAACACCCTACCGGAAAATAAGCGGTGGCAAGGTGACCAGTGACGTTGAATATCTTTCGGCAATCGAGGAAGGCGATTTCGTGATTGCACAGGCCAACGCGGAACTGGACAAGTCGGGCAAATTCGTTGACGAATTTATCCCCTGCCGCCACCTCGGCGAATTTACGCTCAAGGAGCCCGCCGATATCAGCTTCATGGACGTGTCACCGAAACAGATCGTTTCCGTGGCTGCGTCCCTGGTTCCGTTTCTGGAACACGATGACGCAAACCGCGCTTTGATGGGATCCAACATGCAGCGCCAGGCCGTGCCGACGCTGAAAGCCGAAAAACCACTGGTCGGCACCGGCATGGAACGTACTGTTGCTACCGACTCCGGCGTGACCGCCGTGGCGAAGCGTGGTGGCGTGGTAGACCAGGTCGACGCAGGCCGTATCGTAGTCCGTATCAACGAGGATGAAGTTCCGGTTGGTGATCCGGGTGTGGATATTTACAACCTGACCAAGTACCAGCGCTCGAATCAGAATACCTGCATGAACCAGCGTCCGCTGGTGCAGGTTGGTGACCGGGTGTCAGGTGGTGACGTACTGGCTGACGGACCGTCGACGGATCTTGGTGAGCTGGCCCTGGGCCAGAATATGCTGGTCGCCTTCATGCCCTGGAACGGTTACAACTTCGAGGATTCCATCCTGATCTCGGAGCGCGTGGTCGAGGAAGACCGATACACGACGATTCACATTGAGGAGCTGACTTGTGTCGCCCGTGACACCAAGCTGGGGTCGGAAGAAATTACTGCCGACATTCCCAATGTAGGTGAGCACAACCTGAACAAACTGGACCAGAGTGGCATCGTATATATCGGTGCTGAAGTCAACTCCGGCGATATCCTGGTGGGCAAGGTCACGCCCAAGGGCGAGACCCAGCTGACGCCGGAAGAGAAACTGCTGCGCGCCATCTTCGGTGAGAAAGCCTCCGACGTAAAAGACACATCCCTGCGTGTGCCCAGTGGCATGGACGGGACCGTCATCGACGTCCAGGTGTTCACTCGCGATGGCGTTGAGAAGGACGAACGCGCCGTCTCTATTGAGAAAGAGCAGTTACGCCATGTCCGCAAAGACCTCGATGACCAGTTGCGCATCGTGGAAAATGCGATCTTCCAGCGTTTGGAAAATGGCATCGTGGGCAAGATTGCCGAAAAAGGACCGGCCGGCCTGAAGAAAGGCAGCAAGGTCACTGTGTCATATCTCGCTGATCTGGACCAGGAAGAATGGTTCAAAATCCGCATGCGCAGTGATCAGGTCAACGAACTGTTCGATCAGATGGCCGACCAGCTGAAGGAACAACGCAAGGTTTTCGACGCGCGCTTCGAGGAGAAGAAAGGCAAGATTACCCGGGGTGATGACCTGGCGCCGGGCGTGCTCAAGATGGTCAAGGTCTACATGGCGGTCAAACGCCGTATTCAACCCGGTGACAAGATGGCAGGGCGTCATGGTAACAAGGGTGTGATTTCCATGATTGTGCCTACCGAAGACATGCCATACATGAAAGATGGCACGCCGGTTGACATCGTGCTGAACCCGCTTGGGGTACCATCCCGAATGAACATCGGGCAGGTTCTGGAAACCCACCTGGGTTGGGCGGCTAATGGTCTGGGCCTGCGCATTGGTGAAATGCTGGAACAGAAGGCCAAGGTACCGCAGCTTCGGGATTTTCTGGGCAAAATCTACAACAGCGACCGTGAGGGCCGGGTGAACATGAAGGAATTCTCCGACGAGGAGATCATCGCTGGACTGAAGGTGCCCGAGAAGGTAACCAGCCACTTCTTAGAAAGGTCGGTTCGCCAACAGGTTATCGATTTCTACCGAAGTCAGGGGCAGTCCGGTATGGCGATAGAGAGCATCACAGTCGAC
>DAOWGA010000247.1 GCA_030637665.1 Lysobacterales bacterium
CAGCAAGCGGCTGGACCCCTGCAATCAGCCTTGAAAAAGGCCTTTTGTCCTTGTTCGGGCCGCCCGGAAACAGTCAAAATAAGGAAAGCGGAGAAACTCCTTGAATACGAACATTGATGAAATTGTGAACCAAATCGGGAAGCTGCTCGCCAGTTACCTGGAATCCAGCGGCCACCCCGAACTGGAGGCGCACGGTGAAATCACCGCAGCCACCAACCTGGTCTCGGACTTCACGATGGATTCGTTCCAGGTCATGGAATTCCTGATGGAACTGGAAGAGTCATTCGACATCATGATCGACGTGAACAGTCTGTCGAACGCCCACACTGTGAAGGATCTGGCCAAAGTCGTCAGTGACCTGCTGGAAGAATAGGCGGGAACCATGGCGTTACTTGAAAAATTTAAAGCCACTGCCACGAAAATTGAGCAACTGTGTGCCGGAGGGCGCGATCCGACACAGGTCGTTATCGACCACATCATTTCACCTACCGAGGGCACGGTCGAAGGCCGCCACACCATCCTGGCGGGCACCAATAATTACCTCGGCCTGACTTTTGATCCTGCCTGCATCGAAGCGGGCAGGAAAGCCATCGAGGAACAGGGAACCGGCACCACCGGCTCACGTATGGCTAACGGCAGCTTCGCCACGCACACCGCACTGGAGCGCGAGTTGGCCGATTTTTTCCAAATGCCCTACGGCATGGTCTTTTCAACCGGTTATGCGGCTAACCTCGGCACTTTGACAGCTCTGCTCAAACCCGGCGACACGGTGCTGCTGGATGCCGATGCTCATGCCAGCCTCTATGATGGCTGCCAGATGAGCGGCGCTGATGTTTTTCGTTTCAGACACAACGATGTGAGCAGCCTGGAGAAACGCCTCCAGCGCCTGGGTGACCGGACGAAAGACTGCCTGGTTATCACCGAGGGCCTTTACAGCGTGATTGGAGATTGCGCACCCCTGGTCGAAATTGTCGAATTGAAAAACCGCTACGGCGCATACCTGATGGTCGACGAGGCACACTCGCTGGGTGTATACGGCGAGCGTGGCTGCGGTGTTGCAGAAGTCCAGGGAGTAATGGATGAAGTGGACTTCATTGTGGGCACCTTCAGTAAAAGCCTGGGTGCGATGGGCGGCTTCTGCGTCAGCCCCCACGCGGAACTCGAACTGGTCCGCTATGTTTCGCGCCCATTCATATTCACGGCTTCATCCAGCCCGTCCATCATCGCCAGCACACGCGAAGCGCTGCGGCAGATTAAAGCCCGGCCGGAACTGCGTGAAACCCTGTGGCGGAATGCCAACCACTTGTATGAAGGACTCAAAAACCAGGGCTTCGAAGTAGGCCCGGAGATCAGCCCGGTAGTTGCCGTGCGCCTGGGAAAGAAAGAAGTAGCCCTGCCTTTTTGGAATCGTCTGCTGGAATCAGGCGTGTACACAAACCTGATGATGCCACCGGCATCACCGGACCGGCACAGCTACATTCGCTGCAGCGTCAGTGCCGCACATTCCGAACAGCAGGTTGAAAGTGTCATCAACGCCTTCGCCAACCTGAAGGATCAGCAGTAGGAGCGAGTCTGTGGGAGTGCGCCATGCGCACGATTAAAGCCCATCGGCCGCATGGCGGCCTCCTACAGCCGGTTGGTTCTTTGCAGGAGTCTGGCGGTCAGGACCAGTGCCAGCAGGGAGGCCAGGATGGCGGCCAGTCCGGGACCGGTCAGACCGGTTAGTGGCGTCAGCAGGAAGAACATCGAAATGTAGGTGATGATACCCACGATGTGAATTCTCAGGATCGAAGCCGCCTTGCCCATCGCGTAAGCAGCAGCGCGCAGTGATGCGCTGGCCAGGTCAAACGAAGCCGCCAGTAACAGCAGGCTGAGCAGCGTCGACGCGGCAACATATTCCTCACCGATGATACCGAGCAGATCCCCCCCAAAGAAGACGGACAGAATAACGAAAACCAGCCCGACAGCACCCGCAACCCAGGCGGTTTTGAAAGGCACTGACCGGATATTGCCATCTTCAGCGTGAAAACTCCTGGTCAGATCCGGGAACAGGACTTCGCGCAGCATCATGGCAGGTTGTGTCAAGACTGTTGAAAATTCACGCGCCAGGCGGAATAAACCGGCCGAGGCCGGGCCGAGCAGGCTGCCGGCCAGCAGCACGGAAACATGCTTGGGCAGTAGATCAATATTGGTCTGCCAGTAAACCACGCCAATAAATTTCCAGAACTCCCCTCCTCTTTCCCGCACCTCGCTCCAACTGAAGCCGCTCCACAGCCCGGTATTCATGTGTGCCCGAAGCTCAATCAGCCCGCGTGCGAACATGTAGACATGGCCGGCGGCGAAAGCGGAACCCCAGGCGATGATGAACACCAGCTTGGGTGCATCCAGCGCCCAGGCGGCGGCTACCATGGTGAAACGCAATACAGGAGCAACAGCGAACTGGAGGCTCAGTGCGTCGAAGCGGTCATAAATTCGCAGTATGCCGTTGGGTGTGCCATTCGCAGTGGACAGGATCACCAGGCTGTAAACCGACGCCCATGCCATCATTTCGCTGTCCCAGTGCAGAAAATGGCCGGCCAGCGGCACTGCTGCAATTGCGAGGATGGTCGCCAGAAGGGTGGAAGCCAGGTCAATGAACAGGGTCGAGCGCAGTAATGAACACAAACCCGCTTGATCGCCCGAGTCATTCAGCGGGATGCCGAAACGGACAATTGCCTCGAAGGTCCGGAAATCAAAAGCGCCACGAATCACCATGATGTAGGTGTGCAGCAGGATAACCAATCCGAAGTCGGTGGGCGACAGCGCGTTGGCCATCAAACCCGTGGCTCCTACGGAAAAGACAGCGGCGATACCGCGCCCGCGCAACACCATACCAAAGTTTTTCAGGACACGCCTCAACATGGCTCAGACCGCGTTGTCCGCCAATCTGTCTGGAATTCAGGGCCGGCGCTCACCGGAATGCTCCCCTTCGCCACAGGCGCAGGAGCAGTGGCCAGGCGAAAAACACCGGGTATTTTCTCTGTAAGTCGGTCGGCTCGATGTAGACCCCGGAATGGCGCTGGATTTTCCACAGAAGGTAATCCAGGGCGCCATCGAAAGTAAGCGCCGCCTTGAGTATGCGCAGAGTTGAAAGTACCTTGCCCTGGACGCGCCGCAGCCACCAGCTTGCCGGCGACCATCGCCTGGCGCTGTCACTGCTTGTACTACTGAAGGTGTCTGCGTTATGAGCAAGCTCGAATCCCAAACCCTGACCAGCCAGGGTTTGTGTAACGGCCTGGTAGTAGTCCGGCCAGTAGCCGAACAGCTTTTCCGCGTGACCGGGGGGTTCGGAGCGGAATTCACACTGGTAAGTGAGGCCCAGTCCTTTTGCCCACATCTGCTTTGCATCGAAGTTTTGTGGCAAACGTGGTGCCACGCGCCGGGCGAAAGTCTCACAAGACTGGCAAATGGCCGCAATCACCCTCTCCCGTACCTCTTCATCCCGGCAATACAGGATGCCACAGGGCTGCGCAAAGCGCGCCCAGAAATACGAATGAAAATCCCGGCGGACAGCATTCTCGAAGCGGCCCAGCGTCAGCAGCGCGTACTTGGCGCGAATTTCGTCCGGAGGCTGACCGTGGTGGATCTGGTATACGTTTGGTGGCAAGGCTTTTGCAAGCCAGCCCTGCCAGGCCTTTGGCATGGAAGCATAGCTGTCCAGCAGCACGTAAAAATCCAGCAGGGTGTCGCGCTTGCCGCGCAGGTAGGAACCGTAAATCAAAACAGCGAGCAAGCCCTGGCCGTAGCGTTGCTTGATCTGGCCCAGTAATTGATCTCTTTGTTCGTCCGGGAAATCACAAGTACCCAATACCTGCTCTGCCACCAGGCTGCGAAGTTCCTCACCAGCCATCATCATGCACCTGCCACGGAGGTCACCCGGGCTTCTCCTGCCGCACCGGCCTGCGGAAACCCCTCCAATATTGGGCCATTACGGAAACTGCAAGCAGTAAGAGGACCGGCGTCAGAATAGTGATTGATGGAATGAGGCCGAACAGGCCTGCCAGGTGACCGGTGACTTGCTGCAGCAAATAGAAGACGATACCGATGATCCCACCCATCATTATTCTCTGGCCGGCAGAAATGGAGCGGATCGAACCGACCAGCATTGGCAGAGACAGCAAGCCCATTGCCAGCACGGCAATCGCAACACTGATCTGTTGCCAGAAAATAACCCGGAAATGGTGGGTATCGAGGTCGTTCGCCTGTAAGTACGTGATGTAGCGTACCAAATCATGCGGCGCCAGCGCCTCCAGCGGAAGTATCAGGATATTGGCCTGCTCTTCAGACAGCAGCCCCTGCCATTCCATGCTTGGCAGACGATCCTCATTTGCCACCATCCCGTCCAGGCCGGTTCGCACCACTTCTTCCAACAACCAGGTATCAGCACCAATAATCGATGCCCGCTGCGCCTGGATCAACTGCATGAGCTTCGCCTCTGCGTCCATGTGGTAGATCTCGACATCTTCCAGGATGTGATTGAACAGGACGTCATTCACGTGTACGAAATTCTCACCACTGCGGGTCCAGAACTCCTGCTTGCCACCCGGCTCGAGCGAAGTTTCCGCCAGGGCCTCTGAGCGTAAATCAGACGCTGCCCGCTCACTGACCGGGATCAACAACGACTGCATGAATACCACGAGTGCCGCGGCCATCAGAACGGCCTTGAATACTGGCCGCGCCATGCGTGCCTTCGACATTCCAGCCGCCCTGGCAGCAATCAATTCCTGGTGATTGGCCATGGCGCCCAAACCCATCAGGC
>DAOWGA010000166.1 GCA_030637665.1 Lysobacterales bacterium
CGAGGAGTTCTTCCAGGCGCGCTTCTGTTTGCGGCGCTATTTACGCAAGGGGACCAGCCATGTCATCAGCCAGATCGATCAACAACTGACGTTCGCCGCCGGAATCATGGATGCTGACCAGTCCGCCTTCTGCAACCGGGTGCGGCTGGGCGAACATAATCAGCGCAGTTGCCAGCTCGGTCATGTCATCTACACGTTGCACACCATACCGGTCAAAAAGGGCCTGGTAGGTATCATAGCGGCCGGCAATGGCTCCCTAATGGGACACGGCAGGCCGCGTAGAGAGTTCGGTGCGGCCGACTTTGAGTACCACCATGGGAATTCCCTTGTCGCTGGCTTTCCTGAATGCCGCAATCATTCCCTCGGGGTTGCGTGCAGCCTCCATGAACAGCCCGATTACCCGGGTTTCAGCTTGCTCCAGCGCGTAGTCCATATACTGATCCATGGTCACGCTGAGTTCCTGGCCAGTGGAAATCGCCAGGTTGAAATCGATACGCTCTTCACAGTCGACGATTCCGGCCATGCCAGAGCCGGAATGGCTGATCAGGGTGACATTTCCGCCACGGACATGGTTTTCCCGCGTGTCGAATCCACAGACCCAGACCCCGTCTGCAAGATTGTAGAAACCCATGCCGTTGGCGCCGCAAATGATCAGGCCGGAGGTATCGACCTTTGCAGCCACCCGGTCGCGCAGCAGGGGAGGAGAGTCATCTTCAAGCGCCAGGCTGGACATCATGGTTGCCGCGGCCGCGCCGTGCGCAATGGTATCGTCCAGGGCCGCCTCGATGCGGGCATCACCCACTGCCAGCACCACGTGTTCCACGGTTTCCGGAAGTGATGCGAGATCAGGGAAACACGCAACGCCGAGTATCGAGCTGTAGCCCGGGTTCACTGCGTAGAGCCGTCCGGAATATTGCCCGGTCAGCAGGTTTTCCATGGTCTGGCGGCCAACCGAATCGGGTCTCTCGCTGGCGCCGACCACGGCGATAGAGGCTGGTCGGAGGAGGGGATCAAGATAATGCTTGTTCCGATTCATTATCTTCGTAGGAGCGGATTTATCCGCGAAATAATGCAACTACGCCCATGGAAGAGGAGCCGGGTGAATGTTTGCAGGACCGTCATCTGTCGGGAACAGACGCGCCACGGCATTTCGCGAGCGCTTCTTCGCCTGTGGCGAAACCGCATTCGCTTCATTGCCTGCGCTAGGAGCGAACTGGGATGTCTCGAGCGTGTCCTGCAAACATTCACCCGGCTCCTCTTCTTGGTACGGCCTTTATTCGCGGATAAATCCGCTCCTACAGGGAAATCCGTTCCAACGTCAGACATCATCGATAAATCCGAGATTCAAAAGTCTGCTGGGGGTGTCTGGCGCCTGCGCGGTGGATCCCAGAACACGTCCTTCACCACGCGGGCGGGGGCCATTACGCGGCTCCACTTCAGCTCGCGCTGGTAGTAGATTTCCACTTCAAATTCCTCGCCCGGCTTACCCAACGGCGCTTCCAGCGATGCAAGGGCGATACTGGCTTTGGCGGACGGTGACCACATGGCGGACGTAACCGTTCCGGCGTATTTCTTGTTCCTGGTGTAAACAAAAGAGTCTTTGGCCGGCTTGTTGCCGTCGATGTCCAGCTTTACCAGGTGGTAGCGTGAGCAATTTTTCTTTTCTTCCAGTAGGGCCTGGCGTCCGTTGAAGACGCCTTTGTCGAAGCTCACCAGCCAGCCCAGGCCAAGCTCGAACGGTGAGCGGGTGTGGGTAGCGCGCACGGCCTCCATGGCGGGCAGGAAATCGGCGCCGGCCAGGATGAATCCGGCCTCGATACGTAACAGTTCCAGCGCATCGCTGCCCATTGCCTTGATACCCCGCAATTCACCGGCTTCGAACAGCCGGTCCCACAGCAGTTCCGCGTGCTCGGGGTCGATCCACAGTTCGTAGCCCAGGTCACCGGTGAAGCCGGTGCGTGACACCATCAGCTCCTTGCCTTCGAAGTTGAACCAGGTCATGCCAAACGGTGTCAGGTTTTCAATGCCACCCACACCCACGCCCTTGTTCAAGCTCGAACCAGTTGCGCCGTATAACGCCAGGCCGGCGATGTCGTGGGTTTCCTCGACCACGCTGACATCAAAACCCAGCGTATTGGTCATGAACCAGTCAATCTGGTGCTCCTGGGAGCAAATGCGGTACACACCTTCACCCAGGTGGAA
>DAOWGA010000095.1 GCA_030637665.1 Lysobacterales bacterium
CGACAATTGATGGTATTTGCCGTTCTCCATAAAAGTATGGTGCCCATGGATCATTTGGATGATCGAGAAGTGACTTGATGCTCTGTCCCCGGAATCCCGGCCAGACTCATCGTAATTCTTCGTAACTCAAATAGACCAGGACCAGTACCGAAAATTCGCTCTTGCCTGGTTTCAGGCGGCCGTACTTTAAAGAGTAATCAGCAAATGACAGTACTGCAAAATGGTAACATCTTTGAATTCGTGTTCCGCTGCAAGTCACTTACCGTTAATCGAGCCAGAAGAGAAAAAACCATGATAAAAATTAAACGTCTACAACTCCACTGCCTGCACATCTTGCTGCTGACGATATTCAGTTTTGTTCCTTTCGCTCATGCGCAAACGGATGGCTTGAGTCTTGAAGACATTGTTTCTCTCAAGCGAGTGACATCGATTCGGATGAGCCCGGACGGTGAGCAGATTGCTTACTTGCTTTCTGTCCCGCGGGAAATTTACAAGGAAGATGACGGCAAGCCATATCGTGAGTTACACGTCGTTGACCTGGATGGCAATTCACGCCCGTACGTGAGCGGCGAGATCGAGGTGTCAAACTTCGCCTGGGCCGCGGATGGCAAGGCCATTTATTTTGTCGCCAAGCGAAATCCGGATGACAAGTTCAATTCCCTGTTTGAAATCGCGTTGTCCGGCGGCGAAGCCATCAATAAATTCACGCACCTCAATTCGATCAAGGGAATCCATCCCTCGCCGGACGGCAAGCGCATTGCCTTTACGGCAAATGACGCCCCGCCGGACAAAAAGGAAGACCTCGAAAAAAAGGGCTTTAAAGCGGTTGTCTATGAAGAGTCCGTTCCTGTAAACAAGGTCTGGATGCTGGATATCGGGACCTGGGAAGCTGTCGCTCAGGAACTGCCGGGGTCGGCATCCGATTTCACCTGGTCGGCTGACAGCAGCCGCTATGCCGTAGCGCTTGCCCCGACACCTCTGATTGATGATTCCTACGTGGCGCGTGACATATATGTCGTCAATGCGGCCAACGGAGAAGTGCTGAATAACATGGGCTCAGTCGGCAAACTGGGGCATTTCGAGTTTTCTCCGGACGGCGCGCGCATTGCTTACATCGGCAGTGTCGATATCAATGACCCCAGCCCGGGGCGCTTGTACGTGGCGGCGTCATCCGGTGGTGAACGCCTTGAACTGATACCCGGCTACCTGGGGCATGCCGGCGATTTCATCTGGCAGAGTGATACCAGTGTCCGCTGGCTGGGCCAGCGTGGTGTATGGACGGAGTGGTCGACAAGCTCGGTTCTGGCAGCCGAACCGGCCGGGCTTGCAACTTCATTCGGTCCAATTTTGCGCACGGTTGACGGGCACCCGGGCCAGGCGGTTTCCGCGGCCATAGCGGATACGCCCCAACACCCGGCAGAGGTCTATTTGTTGCGCGACGGGGCGGAACCTCAACGCCTGACCCATTCAAATCCGATTCTTGCTGAACGCAGTCTTGCAGATCAGGAAGTTATCACCTATTCCGCCCGCGACGGTTTACGCCTGGAAGCTATTTTGATCCATCCGCTCAAGAAAAAGCGGGCTGCCGGGCCCCTGGTCATTTTTGTGCACGGAGGCCCTGAAGCGCATTACTCCAATGGCTGGATGTCCAGCTATGGCCGGCCGGCACAGGCCCTTGCGGCGGATGGGTATACGGTAGTTTTCCCCAACTACCGTGCCAGCACGGGCCGTGGCGTCGAATTTTCGAAGCTCGACCAGCATGATTATGCACAGGAAGAGTTCAACGACCTCGTCGATATCAAAACACATCTTGTGAATGAGGGCATGGCCGATGCGAACCGGGTTGGAATTTCAGGTGGCTCCTACGGTGGTTACGCAAGCATGTGGGCCGCCACCGCTTTGAGTGAGGAGTTCGCAGCGGCCGTTGCCTTCGTTGGTATATCCAATCTTGTCTCCAAATTTGGCACAGGCGATATCCCTTATGAAATGTATCACGTGCACGCCCGCGCCTGGCCCTGGGAAGACTGGATGTGGATGTTGCAGCGCAGCCCCGTATTTTACGCTGACAAGGCGAAAACACCGCTCCTGATCATGGGCGGCGACAAAGACCCGCGCGTCCATCCGAGCCAGTCTCTGGAGATGTACCGGAATATCAAAGTGCGCACGGACACACCGGTACGCCTGGTGATATATCCCGGTGAAGTGCACGGTAATCGCAACACGGCCGCGCAGTATGACTATTCATTGCGCTTGAAACGCTGGATGGATCACTACCTGAAAGGCCCGGGCGGTGAACCACCACCCTGGGAGATCGATCACGCCGCGAAGCTGGAAGAAGAAACCGCCGGGGAGTAGGAAGGAAGCCGCAGCAGCTTAATCTTCGATAAATTGCTCAAGAATCCGATCAGCGCCGATCAAGGGGATGATGCGTACCAGCACCTGGCCGATCACCCCTTTTTCGGCCGCTACAATCAGCTTCGCTTTGCGATCTCGCCAGGATAAAGTCTGTATCAGGTTAGAAGCAACTACCGACGGCTGATCCAGGTTACTGACAGCCACCTCTGTCGCGATCCCGCGGGTGCTGGTGCTTATCGGGCAGCAGATGAGCAGGCCGGTGGCCCGGTTATAGTCGATCGAGGACAACACCAGCGCAGGCCGGTACTTACCGATTTCCTTACCCCTGGTGGGCTCGAAGTCCAGCCAGACAATATCGTTACGTCGTGGTACATAGTGCGCCACTAATCTCCCACCTCTTTATCCGTGGGCAGGGCCAACTCGTCGGCATGGGCCGTTTCAGGCGTCAGATCAGCGAGTAGCGCGGCCTCGCTGAAAGGCAGCTTCAGGCGTTTGGAGCGTGATTCCTTTGCGGCTTCAATAATGATTTTGTTACCTTTTACTTCCATTGATATCGGGCTGCTTATGTCAAGGTGAGCCGCAGCAAGAATCTTGCCGGGCAGACGCACCGCGGCACTATTCCCCCAGCGTTTTATCTCAGATTGCATGATTTATGCTCCAATAATGTATCTACATTTGTAGATACATTAGCACAGCGCCGCTAAACGTCAAAACGTGACAATGTCATGTGCTCATGTTGAATCGGATGTATCTGAATGAAAATCAGAAGATCGATCGAATTGATGTAGGAAATAGCGACGTGATGAGCGGAATGCCTTTGCCAAATCTCAACGGAGCCCAAGCCCGGCCTTTTTCAAACTTTGAATCACCAGCCGGATATCGAATCACTTATTTTTCACAAAACAGGCTTTCACAGTTGATGAAATCTCTATTACTGTATATATTTATAGTATATATGGGAATCACTCCGTAATTCGGTCTCTGTTTCCTGGAGGTCGATGCAGGAGGCAGAACAATACCGGGAGCAGTTCCCGGGGGAAGCTAGCCCGCATATTGCACGAAGGCGGACGATAATATGACTAATTATGAACAAATTTAATAGCTTATGGCCAAAATGACTACCATGCGAGAAATACAGTTTGTCCTATCCGGTTTTGCACTGCATCTGGCTTCACATTTCGGCCGATCCTTCTCGAACCATAGCTACGGCTATGCTTCTTCAAACGATCGACCAAACTGTTTCGCCAGCTACACTGCAAATTCCGGATACTTCGTGCAATATGCGGGCTAGGGCCTGATATGCGGTTTTCGCACGTTTTTTTGACGCGTCCACGGAGTGAATCCAGAGATTTGGCGACCATGTTGTCGCCGCTTGGATTGCAGCTTGTGATTCAGCCGGCTTTTGATTTCCGGGAATTGGATGTCGCTGCCGGGCAGCCCGGTTTGTTGGCCGATCTGGAAGCTGGCAGTCTTTCACCGCTCCTGATCTTCACCAGCCCCCGGGCAGTCAGCTTCGGCCTGGGTCAGCTGCCGGTGGGATTGACCGGCAAATGCAAGGTCGCAGCGATTGGGCCGGCAACGGCCCGGGCGCTGGAAGCAGCGGGTGTGACCGTGACCGTCCGTCCCTCATCCGGATACACCAGTGAAGCCTTGCTCAAGACGCTGGATAACGATTCTGCCGGCTTCATTTCAGCTGACAGGTCCGCCCTCATTCTGGCCGCACCCGGTGGCCGCAGGAAACTGGCTGAAGGGCTGGCGGCGCGGGACTGGGCTACACAAATGTTGATGGTATACAGGCGGGAAAACGCCACCCTGGACAAACAGGGAATCGACAACCTCATGGAGGCCACAGGGGTATTGTCTGTGTGGACCAGCGGCAACGCAATGAAGTCCCTGTCACAACGCCTGGCGCCGGCTACCTGGTTCCGGCTGTGCCAGGGAGAATGGCTGGTCATCTCCGACCGCCTGAAACGCCTGGCCCGTGCTTACGGCCCCAGTGAAATCCACCTGTCACCTGGTCCCACCAACAGCGACATTTTCACTACGATTCGCGGGTTAATTTGATATTCCGCGGCATATTTTGATGCAGTGACGGGTGGATTTCGTTAGCATCTGTCTAGTTGTGGGCTGAGTATGGGTTTTATTGGGTGAACACGGACATTTCCGAGATCGAAAGCGAAATCATTGCCACTCCTGCAGAGGAAAAGAAGCCTCGGCGGAAGCGATCGGTACTGGTATTCCTGTCTTTTGTTATGGCACTTGCTGCGCTGGCCGGTACCGCGTGGATGTGGTGGCAGGATGAGCTTGCGCAGGATGAAGCTGCTGGCAAGGTATTCACTGAAATAGCGCGGCTGGAAAGCGCCGACAGCGAGCTTGCTTTTAAATTGCAGCAAATGCGGGGTGAGATCGAGTCCCTGCCGTCCAATGACAACAGCGCTGAAATTGTATCTTTGCAGCAGCGGCTGGAATCCGGCGTCGCAGAAGTAGACCGGCTGGAGCAGTCCCTCAGCGAGCAATTGGCGCTTTCGCGCTCTTTGCAGGCAGCCGCAGAGGCGATGCAGGGACGATTGCTGGCTGCCGAGTCTGCACTGACCGGAATGGCTTCGAAGGAGTTGGATGCGGGTGGTGAACTGGACCTGGCGGAAGTGGATTACCTGTTACGCCTTGCCAATGAGCGATTGAAATTATTTTTCGATCCGGCTGCTGCAGACGAGGTGCTGGAACTGGCGGATATGCACCTGGCTGCCATGGATAATCCCATGTATCTCGGCGTCAGGCAGGATATTGCCGCTGCCCGCCGTGACCTGTCCGCGGTCACCCTTCCGGACTATTTCGCCATAAGCAACGAACTGGACACGATCCAGGAGTCGATCGCCGGTCTGCCGTTCCGGGGTGAAAATGCCGCATCCGCAGAACTGGAACAGGCATCAGAACAAGGTTGGTGGGATAAGGTCAAGGGCGTTTTCTCAAATCTCGTAACCGTCAGGCGCAGCACGGACGAGGAAAATGAACGGATCAGCCTGGAAGACAAGGATTACATTCGCCAGCGGCTCTGGCTGCAGTTGGAAATTGCACACTTATCGCTGATGAGGAGAGACCAGCAGGCGTTCCGGAATTCACTGGCGAGAGTGCAGAAAACATTATCTGTGTGGTTTGATGCAGGGAGCAGTTCATACCTGTCCATAAACGAAAGTCTCGAAACCCTGAAAGGGCTCGAGGTGCAGGTGGATATTCCGGATATCAGCCCGCCCTGGGCTACTTTGCGCCTGATCCGCGCCGGCCGGGTAAGACCGCCACCGGCTGCCCCGGCCGAAATCCCGGCACAGCAGGCGCAGCCTGATACCGGGTCCTCAGAGGATGACTCCCCAGCCGGAGAAGCACAGGGATGAAACGATCTTTCCTGGTGCTGATCGCCATAGCGCTGGCGCTGTTCGCGGCGGCCGTTGCGCCAGTTTTCAAGTCGGATCCGGGACAGGTCACCGTCCATTTTCTGGGTTGGACCATCGAAACCAGCGTGCTGGTCCTGTTGCTGGCTGCACTGGCTTTGTGGCTGATCGTGCACTTGATAATCCGCATGTGGCGCATGCCCGCCCGGACCGCCCGCCGGATGCGCGAGCAACGGGCATTGTCACAGCTTGAAAAAGGCCTGCTTGCCCTGACTGAGGGTGATTGGAGCACGGCGGAAAAGGCCCTGGAAAAGTCTGCCAGCTCGCACGGCAGGACGACAGCGCGCTACCTGGCAGCGGCTCAGGCGGCGGACGGTCAGGATGCCGGTGAGCGGGCAGAGTGGTACCTGGAACAGGCGGATACGCGTAACCGCAAGCAACGATTCCTGGTCGAGTTGACGAGGGCCCGCATTCTGACGGCCAACGGGGAATACTCAGAGGCC
>DAOWGA010000114.1 GCA_030637665.1 Lysobacterales bacterium
ATGAACAGCTGGGACAGTGAACCCGTGGTGGGGGAACGGATCTAGTAATCCTCCGGGTCTCCGACGATGGACGAGCCCCGCTTGCCGAAGTCGGCGGTGACGTAGGCGTCCGAGATGGAACTGCTCCCATCGGCCAGGTCGAACTCCAGCTTGTAGGACAGGTGCTCGAACCACGGGTTCAGGCCGGCGATACCGATGCGCAAACGCCGCAGCTCCGCACCGTTCTCATCAACGAAGGAAGGGATGTCGTACGAGGCGATGTCGCCTTCCACGCGGCCGAAAACCTGGAACTGTCTGCCCAGCAGCAATTTGCGCAGCAAGTAGGCGCCCTGTGCGTTCTCTGCGATGGCCAGCGACGACTCCTGGCGGTTTTCAGCAGGCAGGGCGCCTGATTGTTGCGAGGTGTCAGGATCATCCGCAGATTCTTCAGCGGCCCCGTCCACGCCTGTACACCGCTCCCCGGCCTGCCCCTTTGCCGCCCCGGCTGCACCGTTGGGCGGGCCAATTGGGCAGTCGCTCATCGTTTGCGCCTCGTCAGGCGAGGCCGGCGCTGTGGTAGCGGCAAACGCGCCCGGGACTACGTTCAGGGCCAGGCCGGCGATGAACAGAAGCGTCACGAATTGGGTTGGGGTCTTCATCGCTTGATGTTGAGGGCACTTTGCTTGCGTTCTCCCATCCTGGGTGCGGGCCGCCCGCGACCACCCGATGCGACGGGGTATCTGCTCATCCAAATGGATGCCCCGCCACTGTAAAGCCACCACGATACCAGCCTCGGCGAAACAAAACCCGTTTCTATCCAAGCTTCAGCCTAAAGCAGCAGGGCGGGTAAAATTCTGCTTTTCACGACACAAAATTGTCTTCGGATGAATTGGCTGGGCCTTTCCCCATGCCAGTTACACCCGGGAAGAATTTCCAACAATTGCCGCCGTCAACAGCGCTGCAACGGGTTTGTAGCGCCAAATTAATCCACTACCTTGATCCACTGGCCGTCGCTCGGTTCGCCATTAGGGTATTCGCCGTTCAGTAAGCGCAGTTGCTCTTCCTGATACTCCTCCAGCGGGCTGTACCTGCCGAGTTGTTCGAAGGTCAGTCCGGGGCTGGCTTGCAAGTACCTGATTTTTCGGGATAGGGCGAGAATTTTATCCGCCTCGCTAAGGGGCCGAAAACTGGATATGGATGAAACGAAAAGCGTGTCATAGAAACGTTTCAGGACCTCGTTGTCGGCTTTGGCCAGGAACACAAACGCTCGCCCGCGGTGATAAATGACCGCAATTCGCTGTATTGTTTCGCCCTCTTTCAGGCCGCTATAGCCGGTGAGTTCGCCCATGGTCAGTTCTTCTGTTTCCCGCAGGTCAGTAATGCCCAGTTTTTGTTCGACATATTGCCTGGGCGTCAGGTCCTTGATTCCACTCTTGACCCGCAGTTGGATGACAGCATTGTCATCGGGCCCCGTCGCCTGAACGGCACTGGCGCCTTTTTTCACCTCCCAGCCGGTGGGGAAGGCCACGGTAAAGTCCAGGCTCCGGTGGTAATAGCGATTGCCAATGATCGCGCTGACCAGACTTTCGTCCGAATATTTCAACAGATCGAGGCGTTGCCGAAATTCCGTATTGTCGTTTCTGATTTCCGGGCCGGTCTTGACTGCGTCGGCATTCTTGATGACGTTCTGCAGGCGCTGGTCATTGCGTGGGTGAGTAGAAAACAAGCCGTGGTAACCCTGGTATTTTTCTCCTGTCTCCCTGGCTTTCAGGCGGCTGAAGTTTTCGTGGTCCTTGAGAATGCCGATGACTTCTGCCGTGGCTTGCGGATCATAGCCTGCCTGAGCGAGATAAGCGGCGCCCAGTTCATCCGCTTCAAGCTCCATATCACGGCCATAACCCCGAACCAGCGCCGTGCTTGCAAGCGAGGTAGCACCAAGCACTTCGTTGGCGGCTACTGAGCTGCCGGTCTGGTAAGCGACCAACGCAGCCAATATGTTGGAAACTGCATTGGCGGCGGTGCCCGCAGTCTTTTGCCGTGAAGCATGGCGAGCTGCAATATGCCCGATTTCATGGGCAAGTACGGCCGCTAGTTGTGCTTCCGTGGTCATATAGGCCATCAGTCCACGGTTAATGTAGACGTATCCTCCCGGTGTCGCGAATGCATTGATATCGTTACTGTCGATAATGGTGAAATGATATTCCAGGTGGGGCCGGCTGCTTTTTTGCGCCAGCTCCTTTCCAATCCGGCCCACGTAATTCTGCAATTCCTCGTCATAATAGATGGGCATTTTTTGCAGAATTTCAGCGTGCATTTCTGCGCCGATTTCTTTCTCTTTCTTTTCCGACAGGGAGAATACGGATTGCGCGGCGGACAGGTCTGGCGCAGGCAGAAACGGGCTTGCGCATAACATCAGCAGCCATAACAGGACTGGCCGGTAGCCGATAATTCCTGTTGCATTTTTTACTGCCATTGGCTGTTTCAACCCGCGATGTTTTCTGTAAACATCAGTATGATCTGGTCGGCGATACTTTCGCAGACCCGTGATTTGACCCGGGCTATCAGCGGTATGGGTGCAATGAACGCAGGCATATACGAAGTGCCGGACGCGGACGCGCTGAGCCAGGCCACTGAATTGAAATTAGTAACATCCCAGATGGCAATCTCATAAGCTGCATCATCCTCCCACATGCCAAAGCCGAAGCAGGCTACGCCTGTCGGGCTAATCGAACAGGACATGCCCCCCAAACTATCGCCACGCTGGGTGGAACCTTCCACCCAGACCATATAGTGCAGGTTCATTGCTCTGATTTCGGCAGCAATTTTCGGGTTTTCCATCATCAGGCGCAGCCGCTCTGGATTTAACGGTGCTGTACGAGGTTCAAACCAGGGGTAAAGGCGATTGATGAATTCAATTTCGCCAATGATATTCACGTCCTGCTCAACGGAATGGAGCTCTTTGGCGATACAGTCTATAAGGAAAGGTTCGGTTTCGTTTTGGCCGCTTTGCCTGCGCCCCAGTATGACCACTGAATCCTGGTCTGCCAGTTCGATCGGCGCCTGCCGGAATTCATTGATGGTGGTTGTTGTACAGCCGCTCATTACCAGGCAGCCAAGCACCAGTATCTGGCTGATCCTATTCATTACTGATCTCCTGATGGTTGAACTGATTTTCCCCGGCAGTGCTGCCGATTGTACTTTCCAGCCATTGTGCGACTTCCGGCACTTTGGAAAAGCCGGTAACAAATGCTGCTCCGCAGTCCCTCAGCGCCATCACTGATGCCAGGTTGATAGCCTCCTTGCTTGACTTGAGAAAAGCAGTTGGTGTCTTGCCATAAACAGGCATTGTCCAGATTGCGATTGTCGAGCCATCGGGCGCCAGTAAATCGAATTGGTATTTGATCCAGACTTCGTAGATCTTGGCCTTGCTGGTCAGTGGCACGGAATACTCAACATCGGCTACCCGGGGTACCAGGATCGCATCCAGGCCCGCGCGTAAACTGGCGGGCTCTCCCCGTTCGAGAACTTGCACCTGGGTAAAAACAGCCGGCAATATCCGCTCAAACAGAGATACCTGCGCGCTGCCCAGATCAATACTGGTGTCATCGGCGCCCTGTACATCTTTACTTTCGTCATAAACAAAATTGCGAAAGTTCTGCGGGTAGTAAACCCCCATATGTACAGGAATTGGCTCCACCAGCGGTGTGGGGAATTCGAGGATGGGGCTTACCACGACTTGCGTGGCGCCACATGCCGCCAGGCAGGCAACAAATATACATGTGACTATCAGCCGATAAGTTTGCAAAATTTCCTCTCCTCTTTACCTGAAGTCGTTCAGTCCCACAAAAGTACCACCGTTGTGGTAGCAGAGTTCACGCATCAGGGCGGCGTAGCGAATGGCCGTGGATTGCAGGTGCGATGGGGCAGAATAGAGCACCGGGAAGCCGACGGCGTGAATACGGACACGGCGCTGACCGCTCGCATCTTCGGCGTTAATGCGAGCGACGGTATCCAGGACGGTTTGAATGGAATTACCCTGGAAATCATCCCCGAAGACGTACAGGCTGATCTTCTTGTCACTCGAATAAAACGTACGAATGGCAGCCGTAATACCTTCCACCGGGCTGCTGTTGCTGAACGGGTTCCAGGTACGGATGCGCTGGATAATGGCCTTGCGACGCCCGGGTGTGTCCGGTATCCACTTACCCCGGTAGTGGGAAAACATGTAATTCCCCATGTCGTTCATGATCTGTATGCCCTTGACTTGTGGATAAATGTCCAGGGTGGCGACAAGTTCCTTTTGCATCCGCGGCCAGGCGTAGCTGAACATACTCCCGGAGGTATCAATGATAAAAATCAGGTACTCACTGTCGACCGGAATACCCCCAATCAATGAATTCCTGCGGGTAAAGTCTTGCCCCAGCAAGCGTTCCATTTCCGCGGTGAGTTGTTGCCGGGCAATTTCCAGCTCTCCCTGGGTGATTATGTTGGCCGTGGATTGGCTTTTAGTTGCCGCAAATTGACCTTTGATGGCGTTCAGGTCTCCTTGCAGGCGCGCTATTTTCTCGCGCTGTTCTGAAAGCTGTTCCCGTTTTACGGTCAAATCGCGGTTCAGGATCGTGGTCTCACCCCGGATGGCAAATAACTGCTTCTGCAAATCCGCGACGATGCCTTCCAGATTCCGGGTTGCCTTCTCCAACACAATGGGCTCGGTGACCTTGGTGATCATCAGCAGCAGGATGATGGCCCCGAAGCCGCAGGCGATGACATCCAGAAAAGACAGACTGGTATCCTCTTCACTTCTTCTGCGTAATTTCATGGCCAATCCCTCGATGGGCTCAGGAACGATCCGCCGGTAGCCTGGGCCAGGCGCCAAAAGGCGGATGCAGCCATGTAATCACCTTCCATCGGAGCAAGGATGATATTTACCGGTATTCCAGTGGGCAGTTCCTGCAACGCCTGGTTGTAAAGCTGGAGGCGTTTTTTACCCGAAACAGTGAGTCCCTTGGCGCCTTTGCGGCCCTGAGTCGGCAGGCCGTCGGTGATCAGGTAAATATTATCGGGCCTGGGAACCAGATTGCCCACCTCCATGAAGGCGTCCTCCAGACTGGTGCCGCCGTTCGGGACAATGTCTGACAGGTTTTCCACGGCCTCGTTTAGTTGTTCGCTATCGTTAATGGGCAACCACTGTCCCAGCGTGCCCTCAATTGACGCCGAAACATCGGTGTTAAATGTATATAGCTGGTAATCGCTGTTCTTCGGCAATTGAGCCGCCAGCCAATCAACTGTCGCCACGGCGCGCAGCCACTTGGCGCTGTTTTTACGGGTAGCTTCCGGCATATTGCGCATTCGGATGATGTTGACGATGCTTTCGTCCAGCATGCTGGCAGACGCATCGAGCAGGATGAGCAGCCTCCGGCCTCCCAATTTCAGGCCGGTCAGGTATTGCCGGTCACCCTCACCCAGGAATTGCCGCACATTTTCCCCATCCTGTTGCTCTCCCTGGGCTGCCAGGCGCTCACTCTCTTCCTCCAGATTCTCAAGCTCGGTTTGCAATTGATTGATATGGTCAATCCGGGACAGGGAATCTTCCTTGAGCTCAGCCATTTCCTCCCTGGACTGCAGGGCTTCGTCGATGATGCGGCGCGCCAGCCCCTGGGCTTCGGCCATTTGCTGGTCGACGGCGGCGATGGTATTGCGGACTTTCACCCGCCGGTCCTTTCCTTCCAGCACTTCTTCTTCGAGCAGCGAAACCTCGGCAAGGAGATCGTAGTTGACCTCCTCAAAATGCACATCGCTGGCGTGGTCGATAATCAGGTACAACAACACAACGGCGCCTAAGCCACAGGACATGATGTCCAGAAAGGACAGGCTGAAAGTGGTGGGTTTGCGTTTACGCCTTGGCATCGGGGTTGACCCGTATCAGTTGCACCGGCTGTCCCTTGAGAGTCAGGCTCAGTGAGTCACCCACGGCCAATGCGGGTATCGGATCACCGCTGCTCAGGGCCAGGCCATTCAGCCAGATACACGCATCACCAAAAATCTGCAGGCACAGCTTGTCATCCTGCAGGCCGAGCGTGCATTGACTGTTTGACTGTCTTTGCCGCCGGCAGCTCACGCCATGGTCGGTATCTTGCAGAAAGCAGGCGGCCGTTAATGGGTAGGCGGTAGAATTCACCAGTACATGGGTAGCTGACGGGGATGCCGGCGGTATCGTTGCAGCGGCCACGGGCCTGGCCTGCAGCGAACCCTTCATTGCGGGCAGGCGGGTTACAAAGCTGACGGCCGCCCCTTTGGAACGGACGAGGCCGGCATGCTCCAGGCATGCCCTGGCTGTCGTGTCTGCTGTCAACAGAAGGCTGCCTGGCGAAAAGGTTTCTACGCCCGGGACCGCAGACCACTGGTGGCCCAGCAAGCTGCGGTCGATGACGGAGCCCATGGTTGCTGCCCGATCGAGCAACTGCTGCCAGGTTTTGGCGCCGACTTGCAATAACGACTCACGCTCGACCCGGGCACGATGAACGCTGCTGCCTTGCGGCACTTCGAGATCAACCAGTAAATTACCTCGGGACAGGTATTGCGGTATGTGATCGTAAATGTACTGCTCTGTCGTCGCGCTGTGCAGAGGATCGAAGCGACACTGTTCGATAAACGCGTCGGCGATGATGTGTGCCCATCGATCATACAGGGATAACAGGCCGGCTCCTTCCACAGTCTGTACCGCTTCGCGAATTATTTCACCGGCCACTGAGAGCTTTGTCAGCACAGCCTGGTGGAGTTGCAGGTCAATGTGAACGATATCGTCGACCAGTTCGACACCTGCGGCTGCAGCGACCGCGGCATCCACCAGTCCGACGGCCTGGAACGGACACTGCCTGGCTACGCCCAGCAGCACCGACAACTGCTGATTACTGAAATTGCCAGGGACAGCAAAAATGACTTCTTCGGGTTTGCCAGCCAGTTCGTGCAGGTGTAACAGATGGGCATATGCCAGGTCTGCATGGTGTCGCACTACGTCACCGGAATGGCTTATGGGGTCCATGCCCAAACGCTGCCAGAAGCGGTTATTCAGTTGCTGCGGATGAAGCCTGGCCTGGGCCTTCGCAGCTTCACCGACCACCAGTTTTGCCCCCTGAACAAGAGCGTAACCCGGGCTGCTGATGGGCTTCAGTTCTGCCGAACTGGCGACTACGCCGATATCATTGAGTTCGATAATACAGGGAGACATCGGAGCTATTTAGTCCTCAGGTGGGCCATCAGGTTGTTTTCACAATACTGCTGGCTGTCAATGACCATTCGCTCCTGGTGCAGTTGCAGCTGGTACATGAGGAACATCACCAGAATACTGATCACCAACGCGATAAAAGTAGAGTTGAAAGCTACACCCAGACTTGCGGTTACGCCCGAAATATCGCCTTCTACGGCGCGGTGCGCCTGTCCCAGGGCCGACCCGATACCGCGAACGGTGCCGATAAAACCGATGGAAGGTATGGCCCATGCGATATAGCGGATCATGGACAGTTCGGAATCCAGGCGATCCGCTTCGCTCTCACAGGTTTCCTTGATGGAGGTAGAAACATCCTGGATGTTGTGGGTCGAGCCGAAGCGCTGCAAGCCGATCAGCAGGGCGCGCGGCAACAGGCTGCTGCGCTCCTCCTCGGGCAAGGCCTGCAGTGCGCGGGAATGCTCGCGCGCATCCTGCGGCAGGATGCTCATTCCATCTGAAACATTGATAAAACGCCGCTCCAGCAAGGAGCGGTCCTTGCTGATGGTTCTGGCTTTGTATCCCATCACCGCTATGGCCCAAAACATCAGGATGAAACAGGTTTCCTGCTCATAATCCTTGAGAATCACAAAGAGGGAGCGTGATGGTTCGAAGGCCTGGCCCGCCGCCTCCAGCGCAGCCTGTTGTTCCAGAATGGCATCGGCATTGGGGCGTATCAGGCCCACGTAAAGTGTATGTACCACAATCACTGAAATTAACAGCGCCGCCAGTTGGTAAACAAACTCGGTTGAAAGATTACGTTTCACAATATGTTGCTCCTGCGGGCCAGAGGCTCCTTAAATATCGACGGGGAAAGGCACGGATATATCCTCGGATATTTCCTCGGTGGGAATAAATCGACTGGGAGGCGTTTCAACATCGATAGGAATCGGTTCCGATTGCTCTGTTTCCTGTTCCTCAGTTTCCTGTTGTTCAATTGCCGGCTGCTCAGATTCGGCCTGATCTGATACGGCTTGTTTGTCAGTCTCTTGCACCGGCGTTTCGTCACCGGTTTGGGCATCCAGTGCTATCGGAGTCCAGATCAGGCTGGCGCCAAGCAGCAAAAGGCAAGCTCTAATAAACATAACGTGCAATCCTGAAGCCAACATCGTCACGTGCCTTGTCGCCATAATCCCGGAAGGACAGGCGCAATTCGACCACCGTTCCGTGACGCCAGCTGGAATCGCGAATAACGTGGAATCCACCTTGGTCCGGGCCCATCGGATTCGTTTCGATTCTCCCACTGGCCTTGGCGATCTGGCCGTAGAAATCATGAATCCATTCTGACACATTGCCGCCCAGGTCATAAAAGCCGGCGGCAGTGGGGGAAAAACTACCCACCGGTGCAGTAACTGCAAAACCATCATCGTAATCGGGGACTATCCGCCCCAGCATGGACTCTGCTGAGCGGTCGGCGAAATTTCCGGCCTTGCCGGCTGGTGGAAACTGATCGCCCCAGGGGTATTTAAGCAGGCCTTCAACTGTGACTCGCGCAGCCCAGGCCCATTCTGCCTCGGTGGGTAAGCGATAGCCCGTGGCCTGAACGTCAAATTCCAGCAGTTGCTCGCCGGAAAAACGATAGGCGGGAGTCAGTCCGTCACGTTGACTCAGCCAGTTGCAGTATTGGGCGGCTTCTTCCCAGCTGACGCCTACCACCGGTTGCTTGTCGCCGTTCAGGCTGTAGCGACCGGCTCGTGCCGAGGAATGGTCGGGCTTGAACAGCCGGAATTGTGCGTTGGTCACCTCCCGGGTTGCCAGATAAAAGGGGCGGGTGAGGTCCATTTCACGTAAAGATTCGTTGGCGCGGCGCCCCGCCTCCCGCCGCGATGCACCCATGGTAAATCGGCCTGCGCGAATCAGTTTCAGGGTCTGACCCGCTGATGTTACCAACTGCGGCTTGACCGCATCCCATTTCGCCTGTTCTTCGGTTTTCAGAACGACATCGATCTGCTGGGTAAAACCGGGCTTGGGAGTCATCGTTGTTTGATAATCAACATAGCCTGGCTTGCTGATGGTGATGCGCTGGGGCACCGCAGGCAATTGAATTTTACCACTGCCCAATTCAGTCTCCCGGCCATTGACGCGGATGGTGGCATCTTCGGGTTGTGTGCGGATAACGATTTCACCCAATTCCGCCCGCAGTGTCAGCGTCAGCGTCTGTTGCCGGCCGGAGACAATGGTCACAGTTTTCCTGGCGCTTAGGTAACCGGTCTTGAAGGCTTCGATTTGATAACTCTTGCCGGGCGCCAGTTTCAGCTCCAGCTCGGAACGGCCCGCAAACTGCTTGTCAACCAGAATGTTGGCATTGCCCGGGTGTGTGGTGACGAGTAATTGCCCATCCAAAACTTTCAATTCGACTGCCGGCACCGCCACCACTTCATTGGCTGGAATTTCCAATTGGGTTTCCCAGCTTTTGTATCCAGGCAGTGTCAGGCGGATGTCGCGCTTGCCCTGAAGTAATTCCAGTGTTGCCGGGGTAAGTCCGCGCTCTTCGCCATTTACGCTGATGGCAGCGCCCGGTGGTGTGCTTTCAAAGGAGACTTCAGACCATGCCGGTTGCAACTCGGCGGTGAGGTCAAGCCGCTGACCGCCACCGGTCAGGCTCAATAATTCGGAGTAGACCTGATAGCGCGGGGCAGTCAATTCCAGTGTATGCTCACCGCTGGGCAGTTCAATGTCACTCAACGGGGTTTGCCCGACTGGCTGACCGTCAATTCTGACGCTCGCCTCGCTTACGGGTGAGCTGTTGATGCTCAATATGTCCGGCAGCAAAACCAGTTGAAATTCAAATTCCTGCCCGGATTCAGCCGTCACCAGAAAGGGTTCTCGCAGGGGGTAATAGCCTTCCGCTGCAGCCTCCAGCGTGTACTCGCCAGGTAGCAGCAGGTAGCGATTACCCACTGGCAAGACCGGTCCGCCATCTATGTTCAACTGTTCCACCAGTGGGATAGTATCGATGGTAATGGACCTGGCCGAGAACAGGAAAAAGATGATGGGTAAGCAGGCCAACAGTGCAATTGCAACTGCAACCAAAGGCCGACTGGGTTTGAAGCGGCGTCCCCCCGGCCGGCCGGTTGGGGGTGTAAATTCGGCGGGTTCAATGGCCTTGTGCCCGCCATTGTCCTCCACTGAAGGAATCGACAGGTCATCCGGCTGATTGCCTGTTGGGTCAGATTCGTTCTTCACACTGGATGGCCATGTGCAGTGATTGGTTGCTCGGCGCAACCGTGAATTCCTTGCGCACGTCGCGGTAGCCCTCACGGCTGGCAACGATGACATAGTTTCCTGGTTTAAGCTCGAGTTCGCGGGTGGCAAAGCTGCCCAGTTGTGCCACCTTGTGCAAGGTGACCTGGGACAGATTATCTGAGCTGAAGGTAACCACAACCGGTGTAATGGCATCCTGTAGTTGCTGTTGCAGGGTAGTGATTTGCCGCTTGAGCCGTGGCCCGGGATTATCGATCGCGGTGGCTTTGCGGTAAAGCACCTGAGCGGCTTGCCAGATAACGTCGCTGGTCAGGCGTTGCGGACGGGTGGTTGCATCCTGCAGGGCTGCATCCAGTCTGGCGCGGGCCGCTGTTTCCTCCCTGCTCTGCAGGACCACAACCAGGTTAGCGTCAATCTCAAGCGCCTGGTTGTATTCCTTGAGTGCCTGCTGCCATTCTTCCTGCGCGCGCAATTGTTCCGCCCTCTCAAGGTGGCCATTTATCGCGAAGACGTTTTGCTCGTTTTGTGCCTGTTTCAGCGCCTCCTGTGCTTCTGTTGCCTGCGCGTCCAGTTTGATGGCGGCCTGAAAAGCGGCAATGGCCGCGCTGTAGTTCCCGCGTCCGAGCGCCTGGTAGCCGGCTGACATCTGGCGGTTAAACTCGCTCTGGTCGAGCAATGCCCGCAAGCGTGCAATGGAATGTCCTACTGAGCCGCGCGCCGGGTCAAGCCCGGCGACTTGCTGTAGCGTCGCCAGCGCTTCGATCATACTGCCGCTTTTTTCAAGCTCCCCCGCCCTGGCCAACAACTGCCGGACTTTGTCCACGACACTGGCGCGTTGCAGTCCCTGTAGCGCTTGCGGATTGTCGGGCTCAATGATCAACGCCAGTTCGAAGGCACTTGTTGCGGCCGCCGAGTTTCCGTCCGCAATATTCGCGTTGCCGGCCGAAATGGCATCTGTCAGCGCCTGCTCCTTCTGCGCCAGCAAGTGTTCCATGAGTTGCAAGCCTGCTTCATAGGAGGTCAGTGCTGCCTCAAACTGCCGGTTGCGGTAATGCTCATCGCCCTCATTAGCCAGCGCCACAGCCCGCGCGAAATCTTCGCCGGCCCATTGCACCACTGCAATTTCCTCGAGTTGAAACTGGCGGTCCAGCAGCTTTTCCAGCAAATCCTGCGCGGCTGTGCGCTGTTTACGGAGTTGGGCTTCCTGCCAGGGGGAGGCGTCCGGCTTGCCTTGAGGCACTTGTAAGCCATTTGATGGCTGATCACTGATTATGTCAGGTGCTGCCGGCTTTTGGATGTGGCTCGGCAATAACAGGATTACCAGCAAGGCAAGGCCAACCAGGCCGCCAAACAGGATCCCCAGCCAAAATGCTTTTCCAGCCTTTTTGTCATTTTGCGCTTCATTATCACCAGGACGGGCAGAACTAAGCGTCAGGTCCGCTGGCTGTATCTGGACAAAAGCTGTGCTGTCCTCACTGCGATCGTTATGTCCCATCGTCTGGCTAATGAATAATCATAAATCGGTGTTGCTGATGCTACCGTCTCCCACTTCGGAAACATATATGTCGCGTAAAATTACTCGCCATTGTTCATATTGGTCCTGTGCGGTTCCTGTCAGGGTAACTGTTCGGTCTTCCAGTTCAATAACCTGAGGGCCGACTTCGGCACTCAGGGAAGCCCCAAGTTCCTGTAGCGCCTCGGCATGAATCGATGATTCCAGATGCTTGTCCATCGCATTCTTGATCAGCCAACCACCCCCGACCACCGCCGCGCCGCCCGCAGCTCTGACAGAGCGATTGCCGCTGCTGGCTGCCAGTATTCCGGCGATCATTGTTGCAGCACCGGCAATGGCATTCTTTCTGGAACTGCTGCGCAGTTCGTCGTAGGCTAACACCTCCTCGTAGCTGTTCCGGAGCCACTCCTGGTAGGGTTCTTCCATTTCACGCACAAATGAACCGTAGTAATCCTGCAAGGTATCGATATACAGGTAATCACGTTCACGAATCCTGTGGATCCGTTCCATCATCGGATCGTTGTCTGCCGGTAAGCGCTTGAAAATGTAAATTCCCTTTTTATCCGTTGCCAGGTACCCTCCAAAGGCTTCCGGGGAAAAACTCTCGGCGAACCTCAATTCCGCGATGGTGCGTATTTTCTTGACTTGTACACTCGACAGCTTCTTGCGATAACGTGCAATGTCATTCGCAATGCGATTGTAAATATCCTGATAAGGGTCCTGGTTGTGGTTCCTGCCGGCCTCGTAACTGAATTTGCTGGCCTGGGCACTGTACGTTTTTTCAAACCACTCAAGCCCGGTTGCGTCACTGACCCTGATATTCAGCGACATGCTTTCACCATCGGAGTGCAAAATTTCACCCGCGACGATGACATCGACCGAACTGGTGTCCCTGGGAATAATTCGTACTGCGCCCCAGTTGGCGCTGGCCTGCATGGTATCCATCAACTGGTAGGGCATATACCTGGCTTCGGCCAGGCGAACTTCGGGGTAAGCGGTGATATCGTCTTCCTTGATATATTCGAGGCCCGGATTGAACAATTCAATCCCGACATCCACCAGCTGTTGTTCCGGGATATTGTGGTCCCCCCGCTCGACCGGTGTCACCGCAGTTGTCCTGACCGTGGTGCTGCTGCAGCAAGCGAGCAACAACGAAAGCAAGATAATGGGGGTGAGTTTCAGGGATCGACGTATCATGATTTCACTGGCTGCCTAATCACTTCTGTTTGTACTTGCGATATTCTTCCCACAATTTCTCGCGCAATTCGGGGTCAGTTTCCGCCATGGCGGCTTCTCGTATCTGCCGGGCCACCACATCATCATCGGAGCCATCGGGAATGTCGGGTGGTATATCATCTGCTGAGGCAGTATGGCGATAATCGCCCTGCCGCCGGCTGCCGGGAGACGCCGGTATGCCACCCTGCCCACTATCGGCAGGGTCGTAAGCGCCTGCTCCCGGGATTCCGGCCTCTGTGCCTTCTCCGCTACCCTTTTTCCCTGCCTCACCATCCAGTTCCCCCAGTGGCGAGCCATCGGCACCGACA
>DAOWGA010000115.1 GCA_030637665.1 Lysobacterales bacterium
ACGGCGTGCGGCGGATCGCGGAAATCTCGTGGCAAGTAAACGAATCCACCGAGAATATCGGCGCCAGGCGTCTGCACACCGTGCTGGAACGCCTGCTGGACGTGATATCATACGAAGCCCCGGATCGCTCCGGTGAATCCTTCGAGATTGACGCCACTTACGTGGACGAACACCTCGAAGAACTGGCAGGGAACGAGGACCTCAGCCGCTATATTCTCTGAACGGAAAGAATAATTGGGTGTTTATCAGAAATACGTGATGCCGAAGATCGTGCATTTTACATGCGGGATGAAGCCGGCCAGCTTCAATTACTGGGGTACGGCTACTCACGGCTAAGCCAGAAACTCTTCCAGGTCCGCGGGCTCATCGAGGTCAAAACGGGCGTTTTCCATCTTAACCAACGAAGTTCTTTCACGGTGTTTTTCGATCACAGCCCTGGCGCCCCGGTCGCCCTTCAGAGCAGTCAATTCTTCGAACAGGGCCCTTGGGAAAATGACCGGTGGCCCAATCACCTGCCGCCCCTCCTCATGCCAACAAGCTGCGGCAATTCGTGATATATCAGCTTTCCAGGCCTGAGCCAGTTCTTGCAAATCTGCGAGCCCAACCTGCCACTGATCACACAGCATGATCAGGACGCCTTCGAATTCCGCCGGCAGGTTTTTCACGCCCACAGCCAGTGAACTGGCCATGCCCTCTTCCCAGCGGGGGTTGTGCGCGATCTGTATCGATAAACCGGAAAGTTGATCACTTACCGCCCGCGAAGCTGAACCTGTCACGACCATCACGCTACCCGGTTCCAGCTCGATCAGGCGACGGGCCATCCTTGTCACCAGCGCTTCATCTTCAATGCGAAGCAATTGCTTTGGACGGCCCATGCGGGAAGAACCACCAGCAGCCAGCAACACTGCGGTCAGCTTTTGAAGACCGTCAGTAAGGGTCATCGGCATCTGGTGGCGTCAGGGGTAAACCGCTGCGGCGGTTGAGCACCGCGTGGATTTCTGCAACCAGCGATAGTGCAATGGCCTCCGGAAGCTCGGCCCCGATATCCAGACCCACCGGTCCAAAAACCTGCTGCCCGGGACAGCCTGCCATTTCTCTCAGGCGGTCCCGGCGCGCCCGCGGACCCAGGCACCCCAGGTAGCCAATGTCCGTTTTCGCCAACCGGGCCAGGTAAATGCTGTCGTTTTCCAGGTGATGGCTCATGACAATAGCGGCATCGATTTCGTCAAGGTTCACGAGTCCCGCAAGTTGTTCCGGCCGGGCCTGGATCACCCGGCACTTGTCCGGAAACCGATCGGACCTGGCATAGGCGGGACGGTGGTCCACAATTTGAACATTCCAGTCCAGTGCACAAAGGGCACGCACCACCGGGACGGCATCCGGACCGGCGCCACAAACAAGCACTCTGGTTTGCGGTGGGATATTGACCAGGATGGTCTCGCTGGCCTCGCCGTTTTCTGCATCGCCGATTTTCCGGTAACGCCAATCCGGCCAGCCTTGCTGCGAAATATCCTGCAGCATTCCGAGCAAGGCAAGCTCTCCGCAGGTTTTTCCTGCCCGGTCAAGCAGCGCAGAGGAAGCTGGCGGGAGGCTGCCGTTTGACTGTGTTGTCAGCGCAAGTAACACATTGCGGCGGGCCGCATGTGAAGCTTCGAGCTGTTCCAGGAATTCAAAGCCGTGCTCACGGTCCAGGCGCTGCAGCATCAGGTGAATTACGCCGTCACAACCCAGACCGAGACTCCAGACCAGGTCATCTCCTGCATGCATATCGTAGGTGACGAACTTTGCCTCGCCGCTGCTGAACACTTCCGTTGCGTGATGCAACAGGTCGCCTTCCAGGCAGCCGCCGGAGATCATGCCCTCGAAGGAGTCATCACGGCTGATCAGCATCATCGCTCCCGGCTTGCGATAGGTCGAGCCTTCTGTCGCGATGATCGTCACCAGAACCAGTGATTCTTCGCTGGCGTGAGTCCTGTAAAAATCAAGTAAAGCGGGTATTCCGAGATGCACGAGGTCTGCCCTTCAATTACCAATTGCCCGAGGCGAATGATACACCTGTGGAAGCTCGCTTGCGGACCCCTACATGGCTTGTTTTAACTGATCGCGGATCGGCAGTTTACGAATACGGACGCCGGAGGCGTTGAATATCGCATTCGTCAATGCCGGGGCCAGGCTGGGCACACCCATTTCACCCATACCCGTGGGTTTGTCACCCCAGGACAGCACGTGCGATTCAATGAGCAAAGGCATCTGCGCCATACGCAGCAAGGGGTAGTCGTGGAAATTGCTCTGCTCGATCTGTCCGTCTTTGACGGTAATTTCCAGGTTCAGCGCGGTGCTGAGCCCGTCAATGGTGCCGCCCTGCAATTGAGCTTCCACTCCACGCGGGTTGACCGCCAGGCCACAATCCACCGCTGCAACAAGCTTCTCGATGGTCAGTTCACCGTCATCGCCCACGGTAACTTCCACCGCGTGGGCCGCGTAACCACCGAAAGTAAAATGCGAGGCAATGCCCACCGCACGGCCTTTCGGCCCGTTGGCACTATAGCCGATCCGTTCCGTAACATGTTTCAGCAGCCGGGACAAACTCCAGGGATTAAACCCCGGACCACCGTGATTACTGTATGGCAAT
>DAOWGA010000042.1 GCA_030637665.1 Lysobacterales bacterium
GGCGCCTCCGCGTGCAAAACGGCGCGCAATCCGACACCCGGCCCGTCTACATGTACGACCGTTACGAAAGACTCTGGCACTGGCTGCAGGCCAGCGCCATCCTGATCCTGTTGGGAACCGGGCTGATCATCCATAAGCCGCATATATTCGGTATATTCAGCTTTGCTTACGTAGTCCAGGTGCACAACGTGCTCGGTTTCATCCTGCTGATCAACGCTGCACTGGCCCTTTTCTACAACCTGGCCAGCGGCGAAATCCGGCAGTACCTGCCAGAACCAAGGGGATTTATTGGCCGATCCATGGCGCAAACACTGTATTACACGCGCGGTATATTTGCCGGCGAAGCGCATCCCCTGGAGAAAACCAAGGAACGCAAGCTTAACCCTTTGCAACAAATCACCTACTTGGCGATTCTCAATATCCTGTTACCAGCCCAGGTCATCACCGGCGTCCTTATCTGGGGCCTGCAGAGGTGGCCACAACTGACCACCAGCCTCGGCGGCCTGCCAGTCCTGGCGCCGATCCACACCTTGGTGGCCTGGGCGTTTTCAGCCTTTATTGTGATGCACGTCTACCTGACTACTGCTGCAGGCGAAACACTGGCTGCCGGCATCAAGTCGATGGTCAGCGGCTGGGAGCACATGGCGCACCACGAACACGCACCGGAAAATGAACACAAGGAGTCCTGAAATGAGTACCCAATCCCGGGCCAAGCCCTACATGAACCCCTACCTGGCCGGAACCCTGCTGGGTGTCGTGTTGTTCCTGGCATTTTTCATCACAGGCACCGGTCTCGGTGCCTCAGGTGGCCTCAACCGGCTCCTGGTCTACGGGCAAAACCTGGTGGCGCCGGAGCACATTGACCAGGTGCCATATCTGCTGAAGATGGCAGGTGGCAGCACCAACCCGTTGGAAAGCTGGATTGTTTTCCTGACGGTCGGGACCGTCATCGGCGGTTTTATCTCCGGCTTGTTCGGCAGGCGGGTCAAGTTCGAAACCAATAAGGGGCCGCGCATCGACAACAAGACGCGTTGGGCCATGGCCTTTATCGGTGGCGGGCTCATGGGTTACGGCGCCAGGCTGGCGCGTGGCTGCACCTCCGGCCAGGCCATGTCCGGAGGCGCCGTGTTATCTGTGGGCAGCTGGGCATTCATGTTCGCGGTATTTGCAGGGGCTTACGCCCTGGCTTATTTCCTGCGGCGCTACTGGAACTAGGAGGTTGATGAAATGACGACATTCCCATTGCCTCTTACAGAATTACTCGGCCAATACGGCTCCTTCATGATCTACCTGCTGGTCGGTGTGGCCTTTGGCGCCACACTGGAAACAGCTGGTTTTGGAAATTCGACGAAGCTGGCCGCACAGTTTTATTTCAAGGAACTTACCGTATTCAAGGTCATGTTTACCGCCATTATCGTGGCCATGACCTTGATTTTCCTGTCCTCTGCTGTCGGCCTGTTGGATTACAGCCTGATCTGGGTGCCCCCGACCTACCTGTGGCCCGGCATCGTGGGCGGCCTGATCATGGGCGTGGGCTTTATCGTTGGTGGATTCTGCCCCGGTACTTCACTGGTCGGAATGGCGACAGGCAAGGTGGATGCCTTCTTTTTCGTGTTGGGTGTGCTGTCCGGGATCTTCATATTCGGAGAGACGGTTGGCAGTTTCGCGGTATTTTTTGAAAGCTCCTACATGGGCCGTTTCACACTGCCGGAATTGTTCGGGCTCAGCTACGACACCGTAGTTCTGTTAATAGTGGTGATGGCACTGGCGATGTTCTTTGGCGCTGAAAAAGTAGAAAAGGCCATGGGCCATGAAACGGCACAGAGCACTCCGCGATGGTACCTGCCGGCTGCTGCTTCGCTGGTTGCACTTGCTGCACTCACCCTGGTCATCGGCCAGCCGGAGAACCAGGACCGCTGGAAGTTGATCGAGGCGGAAAAATCCAGGCAACTGGATGAGCGCGAAGTGCAAATTGCCCCTGCTGAACTGCTGAGCCTGATTAACGACAGTAAAATCAAGGCCGTGCTGCTGGACGTACGTGAAGAACGTCACTTCAACCAATTTCATCTACACGGTGCAAGACGGCTGGCTGAAGATGAGATCATTGCTTCTGCAGACGAATTAATTTTCGAACCAGCCAACACGGTGTTCGTGCTCATGAGCAATGACGAGTCCGCTGCAACCGAAGCCTGGAAAATGCTGAAAGCAGAAAGCGTCCCCAACGTATACATACTCGAGGGCGGTATCAACAACTGGATTCGAACCTATGCCGATGAGGAATTTGTGCAGGAACGCCTGATACGCAAGCACAGCAATGAGCAGCCCGCCTGGCGTTTCGACGCGGCCCTGGGCTCACGTCACCCGGCCGCCGAGCCCAACGAGCATGCCTTCGAAATCGAGTTTGAGCCCAAAGTTAAACTCGAACTGAAACGCGCCCCCACCAGCGGAGGCTGCGGCTAATCTTCGAGAACCTTCGACAGCGCATCGATGAAGTATTCAATATTTCCATCATTGAAGGACGCAACGTTTATCCTGGCTGAATCGACCGTATAAATTGCAAATTCATTTTTCAGGCGATGCACCTGCTCAACCGACAGGCCGAGAAAAGAAAACATCCCGGACTGTCTCTGCAGAAAGGAGAAATCCTTGCTGATGCCACTGGCGATGATCTTTTCAGATAAAGTTTTGCGCAGACTGTTGATGCGGTTTCGCATCGTGGTCACTTCGCTCTCCCATAATTTGGTCAATTCATCGGAGTGCAGAATGATGTCGATGATAGCGGGCCCGTGAGTCGGGGGCATGGAGTAGTTTTTGCGAGTCAGCGAATTGATGACGGTTTGCACATCGGCTGCTTTCTGGTCATTTTCGCAAACAATTGAAATGGCGCCGGTGCGCTCCCGGTAAACAGCGAAATTCTTGGAGCAGGAACTGACGACAATGACTTCGGGGCATTTTTCGGAGAACAGGCGAACAGCGAGAGTGTCTTCCTCAATACCCCGCTCGAATCCCATATAGGCGATATCCACCATCGGCGTGAAACCACGCTCCGCGGCCAGATTTGTGATTGCTTCCCACTGCTCCTGGTCGGGGCTAACGCCACATGGATTGTGGCAACAGGCGTGAAACAGCACCACATCTCCGGGTCCACGCTGCCGCAGAGACTCCATCATTTCGACGAATCGCAGCGTACTGTTCAGGCGGTCGAAGTAGGGATAAGCATGCATCGGCAGCCCCGATGCCGGAAATATGGCCATGTGATTGGGCCAGGTGGGGTCGCTAGCCCAGATTGCGGCATCCGGTACAGCAGTTTTGACCAGATCCGCAGCGACGCGTAAACCGCCGGTGCCCCCGGGTGTCTGAATCGTTCTGACACGGCCCTGTTGCAGCACGTCGCTGTCAGGGCCGAAAAGCAGATCGCTCATGGCGCTGTTGAAACCGACAACTCCGGGAGGGCCGAGATAGGACTTGCTGGTCTGCGTGGCAATCAGGATTTTCTCTGCTTCCACCACGCATTCCAGCATCGGGGTGGCGCCCGCCTCATTCTTGTAGACGCCAATTCCAAGATCGATTTTTTTCGGATTGGGATCCGCGGCGTAGGCTGAAAGGATGCCCAGTATCGGGTCAGGAGGAACTGCTTTGAGATGCTCGAACATGATTTGACGTCTCTGTGATTGCAGCTGTAATTTTCCTTGGGTGGCCGCGTATGATCAAGCAATTATTTTATCTATGCGCTGTTTGTTTGACACGGCTCAAGGGAGGTAAAAAAAAGCCCCGGAATCCGGGGCCTTTCATTTCTTGATTCTTGCTCGTTGCTTTTATTGTAAAACCTGGTGCCCAGGAGAGGACTTGAACCTCCACGAGCAAATTGCTCACTGGCACCTGAAGCCAGCGCGTCTACCAATTCCGCCACCTGGGCAAAAGGCAGAGATAAGGGGGAACCTCTGCCTGGGGTGGTTCGCCGGTAAGGGGGAACCTTTGAACCGGTGCGTACTTTAGTGACTAAGGGATGTCCTGTCAATAGAAAACTGGGCTGTTCCTGCCCCCTGAATACCTTGATTTAAAAGACATTGCAGCGCCTGAGAAACGTTACAATGTAGCGATGAATTCAAATGATCAAAACCCGCAATGAAAAAAGAACGAACAGAAGAAAAAGACAAACCCGGTTCCCGCCGGATACGGGCCGATGCGCCGAACCGGAAGGCCATCATCAGCCTGCTGGAAGACCATGGGAAGCCTCTGCAACGGCGCGACATAGTCGAGCGCCTGGCTGTGGAGTCGGCCGATAGCCGCGAGATCCTGCGGCGCCGGCTGATTGCCATGATCCGCGATGGGCAATTGGTAAAGAATCGCCGCAATGCCTATGGCCTGCCGGCAAAAATGGACCTGGTCGCGGGCCGTATCAGCGCTCACAAAGACGGTTACGGCTTCGTTATGCCTGATGACGGCGAGTCTGACCTGTACCTGTCACCGCGCCAGATGCGCAGCGTGCTGCACGGAGATCGGGTCCTTGCCAGTGTGGTCGGTGTGGATGCCAGGGGCCGGCGCGAAGGCGCTGTGACTGAAATACTGGAACGGGCGCATGAGCGAATCGTCGGCCGTTTCGTAGAGGAAAGCGGAATCGCGCTGGTTGTTCCCGACGATCCGAGAATCAACCAGGATGTGCTGGTTCCACTGCAGGACACTGCCGGGGCCCGTCCGGGCCAGGTGGTGGTAGCCGAGATTGTGCAACAGCCGGCAGCGCGGCAACCGCCAGTCGGGCGGATCATCGAGATCCTGGGCGAAAGTGGCGCGCCAGGAATGGCAACCGAGATCGCTATCCGGAATTTTGACCTTCCGCATGAGTGGCCCGACGCCGTTGAAGAGCAGGCGCTTGAATTTGGCGACTCAATCGCTGAAGAGATGACTGCGGGCCGGCGCGATCTGCGCGAATTAGCCCTGGTCACAATTGATGGCGCCGACGCCCGTGATTTTGATGATGCAGTATTTGCCCAGCGCAAAAAAAACGGATGGCGGCTGGTGGTCGCCATCGCTGATGTATCCAGCTATGTGAAGTCAGGTAGTGCACTGGATGAGGAAGCGCAGCATCGGGCAACCTCCGTATATTTTCCAGGGCGGGTGATTCCGATGCTGCCGGAAGCGCTTTCCAATGGTTTGTGCTCGTTAAATCCGGAGGTGAACCGGCTGGTCCTTGTGTGCGATATGTCGATCAATGAGAAGGGTACGGTGACCCGTTCGCGATTTGACTCGGCAGTGATCCGCTCGCAGGCGCGACTGACCTATCAGCAGGTTTGGGACTGGCTGATCAGTGGCAGGCAGGACATTCGCCCCGGTAAGCCGGAAATTTCCGCTTCACTGAAAGATCTCTACAGCTTGTACCAGGTCTTGCGCAGGGCCCGAACCCGGCGCGGGGCGATTGATTTTGACAGCACCGAAGTGAAATTTCAGTTCGATGAGCGCGGCGCCGTGGCGGACATACTGCCGCAGGAGCGCAACGACGCACACATGCTGATCGAGGAGTGTATGGTCACGGCCAACGTGGAAGCCGCCAATTTTCTCTTGCGCAACAACATTCCCGCGCCTTTCCGTGCACACGAACCACCGCCGGCGATCAAGCTGGAGTCCCTGGAGCAGTTTTTGCGCGGGCTGGGGATCCGGGTGCCGTGGAAAGTCAGGCCGGAACCCCGTGATTTCGAAAGCATCGTGCAACAGGTGAAAGGCAGAGATGACCAACCGCTGATCATGGCTGTTTTGCTGCGAGCGCAGAGCCTGGCGACTTACCAGGCAAACAACAGCGGGCATTTTGGCCTGGCGCTGAATGCCTATGCCCATTTTACTTCGCCGATCCGCCGCTATGCGGACCTGTTGGTACATCGTGCTATTCATCACGTACTGCGCCATCGCAGTGCCCGGGGTCATGCATACTCGCCAGAGGCGATGCAAAAACTCAGCGAATTGTGTTCTCATCGCTCACGCCGGGCCGCGGAGGCGGAGTGGGATGTCATTGAGCGCCTGAAGGCCTATTTCATGGAGCAACACATTGGTGACGAGTTTAGCGGGCAGGTGACCGGGGTGACCTCCTTCGGTCTGTTCGTGGAACTGGAAAAGAACCGGGTCAGTGGCCTGGTGCATATTACATCCCTGCCTAATGACTATTATCATTTTGATCCTGTTGTACACCGCCTGACCGGTGACCGAAGCGGGAAAGTGTTTCAACTGGCGCAAAAAATCCGGGTGCGTATCATGGCGGTCAACGTTGACGAACGGAAGATTGATTTTGAATTGGTGAATTGATGGCTGAAAGCCAGGCAAACCTTCTGATTGGAATTCATTCAGTGGATTCGGCGCTGTCGAATTCACCGGGTCAGGTCAATGTCATTGTAGTCGCTGAGGAATGTCACAATCCCCGCGTTAAAAAGCTGGTGCAAAAAGCATGCGAAGCAGGTATCCAGGTGGTCACACAACCGCGCGCCTTGCTCGAGCGCAGGAGCGACGGCCACAGGCATCAGGATATCATCGCGGAATTCGCCGGCGACAATACCTGGGCTGAGAAAGACCTGGGAAGGCTGCTGGATGCCATTGACGGCCCGCCGCTGGTGCTGGTGCTCGATGGTGTGCAGGATCCGCGCAACCTGGGCGCCTGCCTGCGTACGGCCGAGGCGGCGGGCGTTCATCTGGTAATCCTGCCCAAAGACCGATCAGTTGGTTTGACTCCTGTCTCCCGCCGCTCGGCCAGCGGTGCTGCTGAAGTCCTGCCCCTGCTTTTTGCAACGAACCTCGCGCGCGTTCTGCGCCAGCTGAAAGAGAAAGGTGTATGGTTGCTGGGTACCAGCGAGCGGGCGGATCAGATGCTGTACGAAGCGGACCTGACGGGGCCAATGGCCCTGGTGATAGGCAGCGAGGGCAAGGGCATGCGGCGCCTGACCTCAGAGCTGTGTGATTTCCAGGTGCAAATCCCGATGCACGGCTTGGTCAGCAGCCTGAATGTTTCCGTAGCAACGGGAGTTTGCCTGTTCGAGATGGTGCGCCAAAGAACTATTGCAGGAGGCCGCCATGCGGCCGATTAGCCCCGCACGAGTATGGCCAGTTCATGCCTTCGAGGGCTCCCAAAAAGCGAACAGCCTATGAGTCTGCACATGCATTGCCAGGTCATACTCCCCGAGTGGCTGGATTCATTCGTGGAGGAATGGCCTGATCCGCTGGAAACGGTGGAACAGCGGATGCGGCTGGCAGTGGAGCTATCGGCTGAGAATGTCCGCCACGGTACGGGTGGGCCATTCGGCGCCATTGTCGTTGAAGACCAGAGCAACCACCTGGTTGGCGTCGGCGTCAACCTGGTGACTACGCTGGAATTATCCATTGCGCATGCTGAAATAGTTGCGCTCAGCCTGGCCCAGAGCGCCATCAGCAATTGGAATCTCGGCGCCAAAGTGGATGTTCAGCTGGTCACTTCCTGCGAGCCCTGTGCCATGTGTTTCGGCGCAGTGCCCTGGTCTGGCGTCACCGGCCTCGTCTGGGGTGCGCGTAAAGAAGACGCCGAGACAGCCGGGTTTGACGAAGGTGACAAGCCCGGAAACTGGGTTCAAACCCTGGAAAATCGCGGCATTCAGACACAGCGCGATATATTGAGAGAGGAAGCCGCAGCCGTGCTGGCGCGCTATGCAAGAAAGGAAGGCGCCATCTACCACCCCGGTAAGAATGATTTGTAGGAGGCCGCCATGCGGCCGAATTGGATGTTCTGGAATTGGATGCTCTGGAACCAGAGAGGAACCGATACCAGTTCCTTTCTGTTCGGCCGCATGGTGGCCTCCTACGCCATTTCCTGGCGCAGATCGTCCAGATATTTTTGCATTAATTTTGCTCGCCGCTGTGCTTCTTTCCTGCCCGCTTCGGTCTTCATGGTCTGCGGAAGCTTGAACAGCTTGGCGTAGAAATGGTCGATAGTGAATTGTGAGTCATCCGGTTCACGCTGGTCGCAGAACGGATCATCCTGGCTAATAAGCTGGAGGTTGAGTTTGCCGCCCACAAGCAGGCATCGGGCGATTCCGATTGCCCCCAGAGAATCCAGGCGGTCGGCGTCCTGCACGATGGCGGCCTCCCGGCTGCGCGTGGGAATCCCGGCGCTGAAGCTGTGAGCCTCGATGGCGTGAAACACTTCAGGCAGCAGTTCGTCCTGGTAAGAAATTCCGGCAAGAAATTCCGTGGCCGCCTCGGCCGCCAGCCTGGATCCCTGTGATCGCAATGGACTGTCTTTGGCAACCGCCACGCAGTCGTGCAGCCAGGCAGATGGTAATGTTATCAGAGAATTAGCTCTTTCAATATCAGTAAGATAGACAACATTCTTTACAACACGCCTTACATGATTGATGTCATGGGCGGCGTCTGCCGGAGCAATTTTCGAGAGGTATGCACGGCATTGGCCCTGTAGCCAGTCAAGGTTCATTTTCTTCCTGCTCTCTTTTCTTTGAACTTGCCGGTGCTTTTACCAGTGCTTCTACCGGTGCTCTTACCCGCGCTCCTGGCAGAGCGGCTCCCGGGCCCCTTGACGAATTGCAGGGACAGGCTCTTTCCTTCGGACGGTAAACCGATATCTTCGCGCAGGATTTGCAGGTCCCTTGCAGAGATTTCCGACCATTTGCCCATTTTCAGGCGCTTGGGAAGAAAGGCCGCCCCGTAGCGTACGCGCTTCAGGCGGCTGACCAGGAGTCCCTGGGATTCCCACAAACGGCGCACTTCGCGCTTGCGTCCTTCCATGATGGTCACGTGGAACCAGTGATTTTCTCCACTGCCACCTGCTTCCCGGATGTCGCTGAAGCGGGCCGGACCATCATCCAGTTCAACGCCGCGGCGCAGGTTTTGCAATTGTTCCGCGCTGACCTGCCCACGAATTCGGCAGGCGTATTCCCGGTCGACGTTGGAAGACGGGTGCATCATCGCATGGGCGAATTCCCCATCGGTGGTGAGCAGCAGCAGTCCGGTTGTATTGATGTCCAGGCGGCCTATCGCTACCCAGCGGGCATTTCTGACAGTCGGCAGGTGGTCGAATACGGTAGGGCGGCCATTCGGATCCGAGCGTGAGGTGACCTCACCTTCGGGCTTGTTATAAATCAGGCAGCGGTGTTGCACCGGCTTGCTGACCACGCGCCACTGCTGTTGTTCAAAAGTAATGGAGTCACCTGTTGCAACATTCTGTCCCACGCCGGCTTTATCGCCATTGAACAGCACATCCCCATTTTTAATACGCTTCTCCAATGCCCGCCGGGAACCCAGGCCGGCTGAGGCCATGACTTTCTGGAGGCGCTCGGGTGGCGCTGATTCGGGTTGTTGATTCTCTTTTCTTCTCATGCGTGGGTAGGATTTTGTTGGAGCGGGCAACGCGCTTCTACAACTCTGTTTGCGTTGTCTCTTCGACAGCCGGTTCCGGCACGAGTTCTACATCTTCTTCAGCCATTTCCTCGGTGACAGGCTCTTCCTCACCGTCGTCATAATGCTCCTGATCCGCGACCATTCCGGGTATGATATCGGCATCGATGCTCGGCATTTCCATATCCGATTCATCGTCGAATCCTTCAGTTTCATCA
>DAOWGA010000343.1 GCA_030637665.1 Lysobacterales bacterium
CTCAACCGGGTACCATGTCAGCCTCTGTGGTGACGACCAATTCAGCCACCGTCAGCTGGGGCGCCTCCACCGACCCCGATAGTGATCTCATCACCTACCAGGTCGACTACCGCCCCAATGGCCAGGTGGCGTGGATCGATGGCGGCAGCACGGCCACCACCAGCCAGCCACTGAGCAGCTTGACCTCCGACAAATCCTATGATGTACGAGTGACGCCCAATGACGGCACCGAGGACGGTCCCAGCCGCACTACCCTGAACCTGTTCCAGACGGATATTGATGTCGATTTGATTTTCAGAGATAGTTTTGAAACTAAGTAATTTCAAAAACCTGAAATCAGGAGCAGATCTTTGACAATGCTCAAATTGGGAGAATATTGCCATACAGGCCCGCTTTAGCCAGTGCTCTGGATGACCGGCGCGATGCCAATACCAAAAAAGCCCAATTGCAGGGGTATTTTATATATCGAGTACGACCTCGTCGTCTCCGCAAGGTGGTTTTGGGTAGGAGCAACATATTAACGCCTCGCCCTCCTCCGGAGCGGTCATCGGGGATTCCAGGTAATCAACCTCGCCAGCCAGAATTACTGTTGAGCAGGTCTGGCATATCCCCGACCTGCAACTGTAAGCCGGCCGCAAACCTTCAGACTCCGCCAGGTCGAGCAAAGTACCTTTGGTCGGATCCCATGTCGCTTCTTTTGCGGATCTGGCAAACCGCACCGGTACCGGTGGCCGGTCCGCCAGGTTTTCAGCCAGCCCGACAGTTTTGCCGGGTTGTTCCCTCAGAAGAGTGGCGCCGGCGCCGAAAAACTCGTAGTGGATTCTTTCGTCCGAGACCTTGAGATCCTTCAAACCTTCGTAAAGCGATTGCAAAAAGGGCAGTGGGCCGCACATATAGAATTCGTAGTCGTCTAATGGCAACAGGGATTTGATCAGGTCCATGTCCACATGGCCTGTACTATCGTATTGTTTACCTTCGATATCATCTTCGGCCGGCTGGCTGTAGCGCACATGCACATTCAGACAAGGATTATCTGAAGCAAGCTCGCGCACCTTCCGGTCAAATGCATGGACTTTGCCGTTTATGGCGCCGTGGATAAACCATACTGGCCGGCTGCGACCGCAGCTATGACTGTCTTTGATAAGTTGCTCAAGCATGCTGATCATCGGTGTCAGACCCACTCCACCGCTGAGCAGCACGACGGGCCGGCTGCCGGACTCGTCCAGGGTAAACTTGCCCCGCGGCGCCATGGCACGGATCGTGCTTCCTACTGTCACTTGATCGTGAAACCAGGCGGACGCCATACCGGGAGGTAAATCAGGCTGTGCGGGCGGCTCTCTTTTGATGGACAAGCGGTAATAACTACCGTTGGGAGCATTCGAAATCGTGTAGGTTCTCCGGATCGGTGATGACGTGCCGGGAGGCTGAATCTCGATGGGTAGAAACTGCCCTGCTTTATGACAGCCCACCCGTGATCCTTCCTTTGGCTCAAGATAGAACGAAGTGATTACCTCGCTTTCTCTTTTCACTTTTGCCACGGTGTAGCTGTGATAGACGTTGGCGGTCTCGAGTTCGTGTAACTTTGCCTCGACTTCATCCCATGAACCCGTCTGATCAAGGCTTGCTGAGTAATCAATAAAATTCCAGTGGATGGGCATCGCGTTTTCGACCAGGATGCCTTCGTCCAGGGTGAACCTGACCAGGCGCTCCGCGCCGGCGAAGGCCCGGCGTTCTTCGCTGTCCCAGATAATCTCTGCAGAACATGTCAGGTATAAGAGATCACCTTGTTCGAAATCAATGAACAATAATCCGGCCCGGGGGTTGAGCAGAATATTGCCCATGGTGTTGAAATGATAGTTACCCGAGAAGTCCGGGAAAGTCAGCTTGTTTTCATCGTCAATACGCACAAATCCAGGCTTGCCACCCCGGTGGGAAACATCCACACCCTGGTTTGCATCGCCGGAATTGTCTGAAAAGTGGGTTGCAATAAAGAAATTGTCAGCCTGTGAAATGATTTTTCGAACCCGTTCATCAAATCTGTGCACAGGCCGAACCGGACGGGTTTCGCCAATTTGATCGACGGCAGGCAAGAACTCAAAATCACGGGCCTGTATGTATTGCGGACAATTTCCGAAAGCCTGGTGCACACCAATCCTGAATTGACCATCGCCCATCCGTGTCACTTCACCGTTCAGGCGATTGCGCCGGCGAGTCGAGTACTCGATACCGAGCATGCCTACATTCACACCCTGGGCCAGATTTTCGTTCAATGGATCAGCAAAAATGGGCCGTGAATGAATCTCCAGCGTGTGTGGGTCAGGGGAGTTCAAAAAACCGGGGCGTCCCACCAGGACTGAAGCCCAGGGACGCCCTGATTTGTCAACCGACCCCATCAACAACATGGGCAGTTGTGAATAAAATTGGCGATGATCGCCCGGCATGTAATCGCGGATGAACCGTTGTCCCACGTTCTCGACCTGCTCGCGAACGCCGAGTTGCGATTGGATCTGTTGCTCTCCCGGGTGGAAAGGTGAGGGTAAGGCATTCATCATCGTGAGAGTAACCAAGCGCCCAGTAGGCCAAAAGCAATTAACGATCCGAGCGCCAGGGTCAGCACTGCGGCAATGCCACGCTGGTCCGCTGATAGCGGTGAGAACAATGTTGCGACGCGGCCAGCCAGGGCAATAGGAAATCCCGCTCGCCACAGATCGCTAACCGCTTGTGGGCCGCCCCGCTCCATCACCTCTTGTACCATTCCCATGGCCCGGGCCACCGGACCAATCAATGCCACGCTTTGAGTGCTTTGCGGTAAACGCCCGGCTGACACGGCTTCCAGAGCCTGGCGCAGCGGCTCCCTATCTGCTGCCCACAGCGAGCGGAAGAGTATTTTTCCGTGCTTGCTCGCCAATACCGTGGAGTTTGGTTTAGGGTCCAGCGCGCGATGCAAATTACCGTCTATGTTGTCGGCCACCACTGTCCATTCAATATGATAGAACTCCTTTAATGCCCTCGCATGCTCCAGTTTCTCTTCCATGGTTTCAGCCTGGGGAAAGTGCTCCCCTGGATGCGCTTCGCGTACATAGACCATGATGAATTCGATCCACTTGCCGAACTCCTCGTATAAATCCTGCACAGACGGGGCAGCGCTCGCCGTGTTCGGGCACGTCATTGATCCGAAGATGAGCAGGACGGGCTTTTCACCAAACACATCGGGGATTTCCAGGCAATCGCCGCTGGTAGTGATCAGTTCAAATGATGGCAGCGAGTCACCTGGACCCAGCGCCTGTTTACCAAAACTCAGGTCACTGAACAACAAACGGCTTGTAAATCGCTGGTAGCGATAAACATCGCCGGCGTCCGATACCTGCTGGTTGATGTTGGCTGGATTCAAGGATCGTTCCGCTTGCCGAATGTTGCGTTGTCCTCAAATGCGACACCATGCGCCAGGGTCTTGTGTACCGGGCAACGTTGGGCGATTTGCCTCAGGCGCTTGCGCTGCGCCTCATCGAAATCGCCCTCGATATGAACGTTGCTGGTAATTTTTTCGATATATCCCTTATCAGGCTTGTCACAGTCTTTGCAATCATCAGCGTGGACACTCGAGAAATCGTAGCTGGTGCTGACGGATTCAAGCGGGAGCCCCTTGTAGTGGCAGTACCATGAAATCGTTACGCAGGTACAGGCAGCAAGGGAACCCAGCAGCAACTCGTAGGGGTTGGGCCCTGTATCGCTGCCGCCGGCACTCAGTGGTTCATCAGCCTTCCATTCGTGCCGTCCGTTGGATAGCTGCACGGCCATCCCCGATATAAGTATTGCAGTTATACGAGCCATTATCTGAATCCCGCCATTGATTCTGTTTACAATTAAGTATAGGCGGAATGGCGCAAACTGTTGTTGCCTGCCTGAAAAAGGGTCGGATCAGCACGCAATGAGCGAGACCCGGCATTTATCCAAAGTCATTTAGCCGGTATTCTGGATGCCGAGTGCGATGCCTTTGACGGTCGACTTGAGCGCCTCCAGCAGTTGGTCATCTTCACGTCCGCCTTCGCGCCAGCGCCGCAGCAGGTCAATTTGCAAAAGGTGGAGCGGATCTACATAGGGATTACGCAGGCGTATATTGCGCTGCAGCACCCGTTGATCATCCAGCAATTGTTCCAGGCCTTTTAGTTCCAGTATCCGGCTGGTAGCAAGGTGGAATTCTGCCTCGATGCGATTGAAGAATTGGTTCTGGTCCCCCTGCACCAATGCGGTATAGCGACGACCAATGCCCAGTTCGGACTTGGCCAGTACCATTTCCACGTCGTTGACCATGGCCTGGAAAAAAATCTGCCGGGCCAGCATTTCACGAATGGATTCGATACCGAATTTTTCAATGGCATGATCAAGTGCGGTACCGAAACCAAAGACGCCGGGAAACCCGACCCGGATCTGGGCCCAGGAGAAAACCCAGGGAATGGCTCTCAGATTTTCAATTCCTTCTCCAGAGCGGCGGGAGGATGGGCGCGAGCCGATGTTGAGGCGTTCGATCACGTCAATCGGTGTTGTACCACGAAAATAACCGGGAAATGCAGAGTCGTCGTACACCATGCTTCTGAAATGGCGGCGTGAAATCTGCGCCATGAAAGACATGATTGCGCTTTCCTCGCCGTTCAGTCCCGCAGCTTCTCCTTGCATGCTGTGTGTCAGCGTGGCGCCCGTCATCAGTTCCAGGTTGCGCAGCGCAATGAAGCGCACACCGTATTTCTGGTTGATTACTTCACCCTGTTCGGTCAGTCGCAGAAATCCGTTCACGGTTCCCGGTGGAGCGCCGAGTATGCCGTTGACCAGGTTGCCTCCGCCCCGGCTGACCGTCCCGCCGCGGCCGTGGAAGAACACGATATCCACTTTCTGCTCCTGCCCTACCCCGACCAGTTGCCGCTGGGCTTCGTGCAAGGCCCAGCGGGAAGCAACAATGCCGCTGTCCTTGTTGCTATCGGAATAGCCCACCATCACGGCCTGGAGGTTTCTGAGGCCCTTCAGGTGGGCCCGATACACATCCAGGGCAAGCAGCCCCTTGATGATGTCTGCGCCGGCTGTAAGATCATCGACGGTCTCGAGCAAGGGTGCGACATCCAGGTGCTTTGACGCGCCCAGATGCGGGCTGGCAATTTCGGCCAGGGCCAGCGCGGTCA
>DAOWGA010000036.1 GCA_030637665.1 Lysobacterales bacterium
ACCCATCGGCACCCAGTCCGCGAAAGCGCGGACTTCGATCGCCTGCTGTGGACAGGCCTTGACGCAGCACTGGCATTCCCAGCATTGCTCGGGTTCCTGATTGAAGGCTTTCATGCGCTCGGTATCGAGCTTCATGAGATCGTGCGGACAGATATACGCGCAAGCTGTTACTTCGCCGCCTTTGCAGCCGTCGCATTTGTCGGTATGAACGAATGTTGGCATAGGAATGCTCCGTGAATTTATTACTGAATAGCCTGACAACCCACCTCTTGGCATTGTAAAGAGTTTCAGGATCAACTTTTTGACTTGTGACAACCCTTTGAGAGTAACATATATTCAATTTTTGTAAAGTAAGCCCGGGCCATGATATTGATGCGAATGGCAGGCTAGCTTAAAGCGCTCTCGAGGATGCCGATAATCTCCGTTTCCCGGCGTTCAGCAGCCAGGCTGAGCGCGGTTACACCTTCGCGGTCAACCACCGTGGGGTCGGCGCCCTTCTCGAGCAGAATTTTGACGATCTCAGGCCGGCCCGAAGCCACCGCCCAGATGATGGCGGGCTTGCCGCTTTCATCATGCGTATCAGGGTCTGCCCCCCTGGCGAAAAAGGCATGCACGATGGCGACCTGTTTCCGCTTGATCGCCTGCAGGAAGTTTTGCTCAGGGGACAGACGGTCCGCCCCCCAGCCGCCCACGCCGAGAATTTGAAGTTCACCATCGACCACCCGCTGGATCATCGGCACATACACCGGGGCAAGCGTATCGACCACGTGGGCGTTTTCACCCAAACTTATTGCAGCCCGTTCTGCCGCTTCATGCCTGTCGTAGCTGGCAATCGATTCACCATCCGGTGAACGGACGAAATAACGACTGCCGGCATTCAAGGTCGGTCAGCCTTCAAGAATGGGCCAGCCCGCGGTAGTAGTCCCGCAGGATCCTGACCACTTCAGGGCGGCTGAACTCAAGGGGAATATCCGCTCCCTCGGCCAGCATGGCCCGCTGCTCGGTGCCGGAAATATGGATTCGGTCGGACTCGCTGTGGGGGCAGGTTTTACCGGTCGCCATGCCGTAACACTTGTTGCAGAAAAAGGTGATGTCGATCTTCAGTGCCCGCGTATCAAGGGCGCCATCCCACAGGGTGTCGAAGATATGGTGGGCGTCGAAAGGCCCGTAATAATCGCCTACGCCGGCATGATCACGCCCGACAATCAGGTGAGAGCAACCATAATTCTGGCGAATCAACGCATGCAGCAGGGCTTCACGCGGCCCGGCGTAGCGCATTTCTATGGGATAACCGGCCTGGATCACAGTACCCGGCACGAAATAATTGTCGATCATCGCCTGGATGGCGCTGGTTCGAACATCAGCCGGAATGTCTCCGGGCTTGAGCTTGCCCAGAACCTGGTGAATGAATACACCGTCGGTGACCTCGATGGCGATTTTTACCAGATGTTCGTGCGCCCGTTGCATCGGGTTGCGGGTCTGGAATGCGGCCACCTCTGACCATCCGTTTTCCTGGAACATCGCCCGCGCTTCCGCTGGCCGGACATACAGGTCCGGGTATTTCTCCGGATATTCCCCCTCCGACAGGCAGGTCACCCGCCCAGCCAGGTTGGCCTCGCCCTGCTGCATCACTTTTTGCACGCCGGGATGTGCGCTGTCCGTGGTCCGGTAAACGTGCTCACATTCCAGACTCCTGTCCGGTACGTACTTTTCCGTGACTTCCATGAACGCGAGAATCTCGCCGCTCTCACCGTCGACCAGTGCAACCTCTTCCTCCACGTGAATGTTGTCCGCCAGTTCCTTTTCACAGGAAAGAGTGATCGGTATCGGCCAGAAGACGCCGTTTTCGAGCTTCATGTCGAGGCTGGAGCCGCGCCAGTCCGCCTCGTTCATGAATCCGTCGATCGGCGTATAAGCACCCATCGCCATCATCAGCACATCCGAAACCTCACGGCTTGTCATCGGTACTTTCTTTAATCCACGGGCGCGAAGGAGTTCCTCTGCCCGTTCCGTCTGCGGCGCAAGCAGCGCATTCAATCCATCGTCACCATGCGGTTCCACTAGCTTTGACACGTCCTCTCCCTCCAAAAAATAGTAAAAGTTAATCCGGCCTGTAATCGCCGGACCTGCTTTGTGTCACCAACCTTACTTCATTCGTATCGATTATATTATTAAAATCGAATATATTATCGTTTTAGCGATACAATTGAGCATGGCATACTGGGCAAACGGAGAGATGAGTTGAATCAAGGACCAGCAAGTCAGACCATTCTGGTTGTAGGCGGCGGCATCGCCGGAATCACCGCTGCAGTGGAGGCGGCTGAAACCGGATATGACGTTATCCTGCTTGAACAAAGCCCAGCTCTGGGCGGGCGTGTAACTGCCTTCAACCGATATTTTCCCAAGCTTTGCCATCCTACCTGCGGCCTGGAAATCAACTACCAGAGGATCAGGAAGAACCCGCGTATCAAGGTCATGACCATGACCAGGGTTGAATCACTCAGTGGCCAGGCGGGTGACTATTCGGTTACGGTCAAAACCAAACCACGTTATGTCAACGAAAAATGCACGGCCTGCGGTGACTGTGCAAAAGCCACCGATGTTACTGTGCCAAACAACTTCAACTATGGCATGGATAAAATAAGTGCCGCTTACCTGCCACACGAACATGCCTATCCACAGAAGTTTATTATTGCACCCGAGGTCATCGGCACACCGGATGCTGACAAAATCAAGGCTGCCTGCAAGTATGGCGCTGTCGATCTGGACGATACCGAATCGGTATTCGAAATCAAGGTCGGCGCGGTCATCTGGGCGACCGGTTGGAAACCGTATGACGCGGCAAAAATTACCTCTTATTCCTATACTGCCAGCCCTGA
>DAOWGA010000132.1 GCA_030637665.1 Lysobacterales bacterium
AGGGTGCTCACTGAAAATCTCCTTTTTGAATATTTTTGTGACATGTGTCTTTTAATGAGAATGGTTCTTATTAGCGAAGCGCATTCTAGTCGAATATTTTCTAATTGACAATGATTCTCATTTGCATTTATGATCTAGATCAATTATCAGGCAACTTCATTCGGGTAGGCTTCGTTTATGTACATTTGCATCTGTCACGCCGTCACCGATTCCACCATCCGTGAAACGGTTTACCATGGCGCCTCCAGCTTCAGGGAGCTCAGTTTCAATACCGGTTGTGGCACTCAATGTGGCAGCTGTGTTGCCCACGCACGGGAAGTGATGAGTGAAGCGCTTGCCGGCTTGGGAGTTGCGGCATCCGAAGAAAAATTGCGCGTTGTTTCCTCAAGATGAAGGGCCTTAGTGTCCCCATTTCATTGATGTCTGGCATAACTACATGCCAATGATTCTCATTCCGGCAAGCAATTGATTCCTTTTGTAGAATGATCTATCGGGGCCGCAGAGCCCTCTACTTCCGAAGGAGAGTTTTTGATGAAAGGTGACAATAAAGTCATTGAGTTTCTTAACCGTGCCCTGCGAAACGAGCTGACAGCGATCAATCAGTACTTTTTGCATTCACGCATTTTCAAGGATTGGGGCCTGGGTTCACTGGGCGATTATGAATTCCAGGAATCTGTCGATGAAATGAAGCATGCTGACCAGTTGATTGAGAGAATCCTGTTTCTCGAAGGCCTGCCCAACATGCAGGATATCGGCAAACTGAGAATCGGCGAGCATACACAGGAAATGCTTGCATGCGACCTGGCGCTGGAAATGGAAGCCATTCCCGACCTGCGTGAGGCCATCGAGTATTGTGAGTCAGTCAGGGACTACGTCAGCAGGGATGTTTTCGACAGTATTCTGGATTCCGAAGAAGACCACGTAGACTGGTTGGAGACACAACTCGACCTGATCGACCGTGTAGGAATCGAAAATTACCAGCAGTCGCAGATGAAGTAATCCCTGGCATTAGGACACTAAACAGGCCTTGCGTCGCGGGGCTAATTCTATTGCTCTTGAGATATCATTCCACAGACCGCATTTTCTTGAAATCATGTTTTCTCATACCAGCCAACCCTGCACTTTCGAACGTGATTGCGATGTCGTGATGATTCCAGCGGGCGATGAAGTCACCATTCCTGCGGGAACGGTGGGCTACATCACACAGGCACTCGGGGGCAGTTTTACGGTTTTCGTTGACGGTAACCTGTTTCGGATTGCCGGCATCGATGCTGACGCCATAGGTAAAGAACCCGTGATGCCACCCATCCTGCCGGAGAATGCGACGGAAGATGACGTGGAAAGATTACTCTGGGAACAGATGAAAACTGTCTACGATCCTGAGATTCCGGTAAACATCGTGGACCTCGGTCTGATCTACAGCTGCGAGATGAGCCAAACCGAGGGAGGGGAACGCACTGTTGCCGTGACAATGACACTGACAGCACCGGGCTGTGGCATGGGGGACATTCTGGTGGACGATGTTCGCTCCAAGTTGAAGCTGGTGCCGACTGTGGCCCGGGTCGATGTGGATTTGACTTTTGATCCGCTCTGGAATCACAGCATGATGTCTGAGGTGGCACGATTGGAAACCGGCATGTTTTAACTGTGCAATATCAGGCCCTGGAATCATGACCGCTCTCACCGGCAGGTTGAAACGCGAACATGCAACTCTTCAATGCATGACAGAGATTTATTGCGCCCATCACCATGGCCCATATGAAGGAAAGCTCTGCGCCCGTTGCGATTACCTGTTGCGCTATGCGGGCAAGCGACTCGAAAAATGTCCCTACGGTGATAAAAAGCCGACCTGCGCACGATGTCCAATTCATTGCTATAAAAAGCAACAAAGGCAGCAGGTCAGGGTGATCATGCGCTTTGCCGGCCCACGGATGGCGATCCGCCATCCGTGGCGATCCCTTGTGCACTTTTCAGACCGGTTCCGGCGGGTGGTGCACCCACTGGAAATGCGGCGCCAGAAAAAGAATCAAGGCAGCCAGGCAAGGGAAATATAGGCAGACCTGCCCGGGCTATTGAAACCGAACGCCGGTTCATAGTCCTCGTCCAACAGATTTTCAGCCCTTAGTTCCAGACGCCATGACGATGCGAATACCCAACCCGCCCGGAGATTGACCAGGCTATAGCTGTCAAGCGTGATACCTCCAACGTCTTGCCGCTTGCCAGAGACGAACCACTCGAGCCCGAGCCACGAGCCATTCTCAAACTTGCGATCAACCGTAATCGATCCTTTCTCATCCGGGCGCCGTAGCAGAGATTCGCCGGTGGCGCGGTTTTCGGTGCTCTGGAAGGTGGCGTTGGCATTGAGCTGCCAGCCGGCTTGCGCGAAACGATAATCCAGCTCCAGACCTTTCAGCAGGGCCTCAGCAATGTTGATCGCCTGGAACTTCTCACCGGAGAAAGAAATCAGGTCGTCCACATCGGTGCGGTAAAGTGCGGCGGAGAAGCTGCCAACAGTCTCGTGCATCCAGCGCAAGCCCAGCTCGCCGGATGTGGATGACTCTGGATCAAGATCCGGATTGCCGGCAAAGCTACCACCAAATCCAGGAGAAAACTGTTCGCTCAGGTTCGGCCCACGGAATGCTGATCCATAGCTACCCATCAATTGCCAGGCATCGCCAATGTCATAACCAAGCGCTATTTGCCCGGTAAACTTGCTGCCGAACCGGCTGTTGTCGTCCAGGCGGCCGCTCAACTGCAGGTGTAACACGTCAAAATATCGGTCGAAGACAGCAAACAGGCCAACGTTGTTCCTGCTCTCATCCCAGGAGTAAACGGACTTTCCATTTTCGCGGTAGTAGTCGAGCCCGAAGCCAAGGCTGCCGTCCTGGCCCAGGGTCAGCTGATTTTGCCAGCTGAAATCGAAGCGTTTCGATTCGAAGTCCGAAGTGAAGTAGCCGAAATCGGAAAATAGCTCGTCAAAGATATACCCCCCGATCAACTGGTAATCCCAGTTTGGTGAGAAATTGCCTCCGAATCCCACTGAAGTGATAAGCTGCCTGGCATCGGACACGCCCTGGTCAAACTCGGTTTCATTGTCCAGTGCGAGGAGGCTGTACTGCCAGCGGCCATACTCAACCCGGGTTGATCCCTTGATGCCGAGGCTAAGACCTTCGAAACCATCATTATCTGGGTCATAACTGAAGCCATCCGGATTCTGTGCAGAAAATCCATCGACATTCCGGTAACCGGCATTGACGCTGAGCCGGGTATTTTCGCCTTCATAGCCGAGGCCGCCCTCGAATTCGGCCGTGCTATAGCTACCACCCGTTACTCTGACGTACGGATCGGGACTGCTACGCGTGAATACCTGGATCACACCTCCGATGGAGTCGGATCCATACGTACTGCCACGCGGGCCACGAACGATTTCCACGCGCTCGATCTGGTTGAGGGGCAGTTGCTCCCAGGTATAAGCGCCGGTATTGGAGGAACTGACGCGAATTCCGTCAATCAGCACCAGAACATGGTTGGAGTTGCTTCCGCGCAGGAAGACACTGGTCTGTGCACCGGGTCCCCCGCTGCGGACAACGTCCACACCCGGTTGCAGCCGCAGAAGTTCGAACAGATCCTCGGCGACCGAGATCTCGATGTTTTCGCGCGTTATGACACTAACCGACGCCAGTGTCTCACTCAGCGATTCCGCCACCCGTGATGGCGTTACCACCATGTCGGGTTTGAGTTCATAAGGCTCCTCGTCATCAGCTTGCAGTGAAGACGAAAAACCAACTGCCGTCAGCAGTAGTGCCGGTAAAAACTTAAGGGGATACATATTGCCTCCGTAGCGCACACCCGCGTCTGTAATGCGTTACGAGGATGGGGCTGGGAGAATTCCACAGACCCAGCTTGCCCTCCGCAACGCTGTTACTGTGAACTTCGGGCCGGTCTCCGGACTTGCGAGGGGCTTTCACCTTTGCGGCGCCTTCCCACACTTCGTGCAGTGGCATCAGGCCGCAATCAATCCACGTCAAGGTGGACTGCTCGCTTACCGTTGCGGGGGCAGTGCCGGACTTTAACCGGCTTCCCGTTTCACCCGGCAGGCCAATGGTCTATTTTCCATGAACCTGTTTATCCGGGCACCCAAAGCAATGGCCCCGTCATGACCCGGAAGGATCGTGGCGGGGCCAAAAGTATAACAGTGAAATTAGACTTTTTGCATCACAATTTCATGCTGCATGTTGAGTATCCAGCTTAGGTGCCAATTTCCCTCCTGCTCGCAGGTCTTCTGCTTCAAATTCATCAACTGCGATTATGTCCATGACAAGATTCCTGACATGGACCAGGATATCGGCTTCATCTGTCGAAATTACCGATTTGGCTATAGCATCCTGGATCTGTTCCTCCCAGGTAATACCGAAGATTTCATCGTGCTTGAGCGCCTTCAACAGCTTGCGTTCCAGGGGCTCGGCATGGATGACTTGTGGCAATGCCTGCTCCAGCATCCCGATCGGATGACCGGCCTTGGCGGATTTGTAGATACCATCAGTCAAACGCTCGCGCGTATCAGACGGAGAGAGTAACAACTGGGCAACCTTGTGAGTTAGCCTGTCGCCCGATGCACGTTCGCGGCGGCCAAAGGGGAACACGACAAAGCGCAGAACTGTGCGTAAGTAGCGGTTGGGGAAATTGTCCACTACCAGCCGCAAGGCCAGCTGGATTTTGTAGATCGCATTGTGGAATGCCCAGGCCAGAATTGCCTGGTCAGCCGCCGGCCTGCCCTGTGATTCAAAACGCTTGAGCATGGCGGAACAGATGTACAGGTGGCTCAACACATCTCCCAGTCTCGCTGAAATATGCTCTTTCTGTTTCAGCTTGCCGCCCAAGGTCAGCATGGAGAAATCTGATACAAAGGCGAGGGCGGCCGAGTACCGCGACAGCTTTTGGTAGTATTTCGCCGTTTTACGATCATGAGGAACAGTGGCAAATTTACCGAAACTCATGCCAAGCACGAGGCTTCTCACGGCATTTCTGACCGAATAACCGACATGAGAAAAGAGCAAGTCATCAAAGCGCTCGATTCTCTCGAGCTCATTTTCGATATTTGCGGCTTCCATTTCTTTCAGCACATAAGGGTGGCAACGTATGGCGCCTTGACCGAATATCATCAGGTTGCGCGTCAGGATGTTGGCGCCTTCCACTGTGATAGCCACCGGAACGCCTTGCCAACCACGGCCCAGGTAGTTTTTCGGCCCCAGGATAACGCCTTTACCACCATGTATATCCATCGCATCGGTGATAACTTCCCGGGCCATCTCGGTTGTGTGGTATTTGGCGATTGCCGAGGAAACCGCTGGTTTTTCGCCCAGGTCCACGGCAGTTGCCGTCATGCGGGACAGTGCAGAAATTGCATAGGTATTCCCCGCTATCCTGTCCAGCGCGGCCTCGATGCCTTCAAAGCGGCCTATGGGCATATTGAACTGCTTACGTATCCTGGAATAGGCACCTGTGGCAAGGGCGGCCGTCTTTGAGCCGCCGGTTGATGTGGACGGCAACGAGATGGCACGCCCGACGGACAGGCACTCGATCAGCATCCGCCAGCCCTGGCCTATCATTTCAGTGCCGCCGATCAACGTATCCAGCGGGATGAAGACATCCTTACCGCGAATCGGGCCATTCTGAAACGGAATATTCATCGGCAGGTGGCGCTTGCCGATTTCCATACCCTTGGTGTCTCTGGGAATCAGCGCCAGGCTGATGCCCAGGTCTTCCTGTTCGCCCAGCAGTCCATCCGGGTCGTAGAGACGAAAGGCTATGCCCACAATGGTTGCGACGGGTGCGAGCGTAATGTATCGCTTGTCAAAATTGAGCCGCATGCCAAGTACTTCCTTGCCCTGGTACTTGCCTTTACAGACGATGCCGTAATCCGGGATCGAAGTCGCATCTGATCCCGCAGTGGGACCGGTCAGTCCAAAACAGGGCACTTCTTCACCCCTGGCAAGTCTTGGCAGGTAGTGATTTTTCTGTTCATCCGTGCCGTAATGCAGCAGCAGTTCGCCCGGCCCCAGTGAGTTGGGAACAGCAACAGTTGAACCTGCAACCGTGCTTACTGAAGATATTTTTTGCAAAACGGCACGGTGCGCCATGGCTGAGAAACCCAGGCCGCCGTATTCCTTGGGAATAATCATCCCAAAAAAGCGATTGCGTTTAATGAAGTCCCAGGTCTCAGGATTCAGATCAGCGTCCCGATGCGTGATTTCCCACTGATTCAGCATGCCACATAGCTCTTCCACCGGACCGTCGACAAAGGCCTTTTCCTCCACCGTCAGTTCAAGGAACGGCTGCTTTTTCAGGATTTGCCAATTGGGCTTGCCGGCGAATAATTCGCCTTCCCAGCCCACGGTGCCTGCTTCCAGCGCCACCTGCTCGGTTTCCGACAGCCCCGGCAGCATTCGCCTGAATTGCTTCAGGAACGGCGCGCTGATCAGTTGCTGGCGCCACGGCTTGAAGTTCAAAGGAATGACCACTGCCGCGAAGATGGCGGCAACCACGATCAGGCTGAAAATGGGCACGGATCCGGTCGCGGCGAAAACGAAAATACCCGCGGCCATCGCTGCAGTCCAGAGCAACAGGCTGGTACCGTAAAAGGCGCAGGCAAGCGAGATGCCCAAGAGTGTCAATAGCATTAGCCAGGTCATATCATTTCTCCTGAACTGATTGTCAATAAAATAGATTAGCAGCGAGGAAATTACACCTCAGAATGTCCATTCATGACCGATCCACGGTATAGAAGACCGGACATTTTACATTAACCATACGCCGGAGTATGGTGAACTCAATGATACAAGTCAATAAATGCTTGATAGACAGCAGTGCTGGATTTTTTGCCGGTCAGCAACCAGAATGAATACATTGGATATGCAGTGAATAACACAAAATTGAAACCACTGGTAAAAAATGAACGAACCACACTTTCAGCAGCCGATTGGGAACGTGCTGCACTGGATTTAATCGCAGAAGCAGGCATGCAAGCATTGGCTATTGAACCACTTGCGCGCCGCATGGGAATTACCAAGGGTAGCTTTTACTGGCATTTTTCCAGTCGCGAAGCCCTGCTAGAACAGGCTCTCATCAGATGGGAGGAGCATGACAGCCGCAACCTCAATGCATCACTGGGGGAAATTGACCATCCACGCGACCGCCTGATTTCTTTTTTTCGCCGGGTGGGCAAGGAAAAACTCACCCATGAAGTTTTTAGTGAGTTGTGTTCCGCGGCGGGCCATCCACAAGTGGAACCCGTGCTGGAGCGTGTTGCGGAAAGAAGAATGGCGCACTTGTCTGCGGCTTTTGAGGAAATGGGCATGCAGGTCGATAAAGCCAGGCACCAGGCGAGGCTCATCTACTCCGTTTACCTTGGATTTTTGCAACTCCAGAAGCAGCAGCAGACACCCAGTCTGAGCAGCGAAGAATTTGACAAGTACATCGATCACGTTGTTGATACTTTGATACCCAACTGAATCACAGGCAGAAATTTTCTGCGTTATTGCTAAAAGGCTGATTTGGCTCATTGAAAACAAGGTGTCTACGATCTATTCTGCCATCTTCGGTTTTTTGCGCCGCATGACCGCTAAGAGTTTTTAAGAGGGACAAAGTGTGACTACTAATCAAGAGTTGAAATCCTGGGTGGACCAGGTAGCAAAATTAACCCAGCCCGAAAATATCTATTGGTGCAGCGGGTCCAAAGCAGAGTACCAGGAATTGGCAGCAATGATGCTGACGACAGGTGATTTTGTTGAGCTCAACCAGGATACACATCCGGGTTGCTATCTGCACCGCTCTGATCCTTCAGATGTAGCGCGTGTCGAGCACCTGACTTACGTTTGCACCTCCAACAAGGAGGATGCAGGTCCCAATAACAACTGGTTGAATCCGGGCGAAGCAAGGGCGAAGATGCGTGAAC
>DAOWGA010000241.1 GCA_030637665.1 Lysobacterales bacterium
CATCCAGGCGCAGGAAGATAGCTGGGGCCTCGAGTTCCAGGGCGACGGCAGCAGCCTGCGCAGTGTGGCCATGGATACCGACGTACAAGTGGAAGTGACCGGCCTGGTTGCGCGAATCAGCGTCAGCCAGGTGTTTCGCAATACCGGCCAGCTTTGGTCGGAGGCCCTCTACCGCTACCCCCTGCCGGACGGCTCAGCGGTTGACCGCCTGACAGTCGAGATTGGGCAGCGCATCCTGCAAGGGGAAATACAGGAAAAGGAGGAAGCACGCCGGCAGTACCAACAGGCAAAATCAAGCGGAAAAATAGCCACGCTGGTGGAACAGCAACGCGCCAACCAGTTCGAGACCCGCCTGGCCAATATCGGCCCTGATGAGAGAATTCGCGTATCGATCAGTTTTCTTTCCAGGGTGGAATACCGCGACGGCATCTTCAGCCTGCGGATCCCGATGACCTTTACGCCCCGCTGGGATCACGCAGACCCAGTCATTCAGAGCGGGTATTATGATGAAACTGCACCCGCTCCAGGCATCATGCCTGCCGGTGGCATGGACGATCACTACCTGACGCTGAACATCGACCTGCGTACCGGGCTGCAACTGACCAGCCTGGAGAGCCGCTACCATGACGTGGACATCCATCCCTCGCTCAACGGCTACAACATTTATCTTGCTGACCCCGACGCCCGCAGCGACCGTGTATTCGAACTGAACTGGAAACCGGATTTTGGCAGCACTCCGGAATCCACCCTGATGACCTATGATGACGGCGACGCAGTTTACGCCATGCTGATGCTGGCCCCACCGCTGGCTGAAGCCATCTCCCCGCAAGCGCGCGAAGTGGTTTTTGTGGTGGATACCTCGGGCTCAATGAACGGCACTTCAATAAGCCAGGCCAGGGCTGCCTTACACCAGGGCCTGGGTTTCCTGGGTCAGGATGATCGCTTCAACCTGATCCACTTCAACTCCAACAGCCTCCTGTTATTTCCAGAATCGGTTCCTCTGTCCACCAGCTATCTGCTGGAAGCCGAATCCTTCATCGACAAACTGGTGGCAAACGGGGGAACCAACATGGCGCCGGCACTGGACACGGCACTGAATCTGCCGCCACAGGCCGGCCTGATGCGGCAAATCGTCTTCATCACCGACGGCAGTGTCGGCAACGAGGGCGAATTGCTGCTTCAGATCGGTGAGCAGCTGCGCGACAGCCGTCTGTTCACGGTTTCCATTGGATCGGCCCCCAATTCCTGGTTCATGCGCAAGGCGGCCGAAACCGGCCGCGGCAGCCACACGCATATCGGCCGCCTGGACGAGGTGGAAGAACGCATGGCGATGCTGTGGTCGCAGATTCAATACCCGGCCCTGAAGGACATCTGCGTGGACTGGGGAATGGATGCGGAGTTCTATCCTGAGATCGTGCCGGACCTCTACGCGGGTGAGCCTCTCTGGCTGTATGCCCGCCTGCCCTACCAGCCACGCGAAGTGACCATTTGCGGTGAACTCGACGGAATGCCCTGGCAGCAAAGCAGCAGGATTCAGTCCGGCTCCGGCAGCGATAACCTGGCGATGTTGTGGGCGCGCAGCAAGGTCGAGGCGCTGGAGGATAGCCGGATTTTCGGCGCTGACCCGGAATTCATCCGCGATGAGGTGACGCAGCTGGCGCTGAACTTCGGCCTGCTGACGCCGTACACCAGCCTGGTTGCCGTGGACAGGACGCCTTCACGCCCGTTAAATGAAACACTGAACAACGAAGAAATTCCCAGCCTGCTGCCGGCCGGAAGCGCCGCCAATTCTGCCGGCTTCTCGCAAACCGCTACGGGTTGGGTCGCCCAGCTTATCCTGTCCCTCCTATCACTCCTCGTCGCTACCGGCATGGTCCTGTTCTCACCTCCCTCCGGGAAAGGCCGCCCCGGTGGCGCTCGTTCGCCAATGACACCTTCTGCCCAATGAAGACCAGCCGTCATTGGCCTTATGCGGCGGCGCCACTCACCGCCGCTTTTTTTTCACTTATATTCATCGCCCAGTCACTGTGGATACCGATGAAGGCTGAACTGGCCCAATGGCTGATTGAGCGCAGCTGGCAACGGATTCTTGCAGGAGATGAACAGGCGCGCCCCTGGCCCTGGGCGGACACCCGGCCGCTGGGCGTGTTGAGCGTGCCGGGGCACGATATCCGGCAGATGATCCTGGAGGGAAATTCCGGTCGTAACCTGGCCTTCGGGCCGGTACTTGTGGATGGAACAGAAAAAGGAAGAGACCTGGTAATCAGCGGCCACCGGGATACACATTTCCGCTTCTTGCAGGAACTGCAAGCGGGTGACCGGGTGCAGATACAGCTACAGGATAATAAGCAGCTGTACGAGGTGACCCAGGTCGAAATCATAGACAGCCGCTGGAATGAACTCGTGATCGAGCCCGGCACCCGCCGTCTCAGCCTGGTGACCTGTTACCCTTTTGACTCGCTGCTGGCAGGTGGGCCATTGCGTTACGTGGTGACCGCGCTGCCCGCTGATTCAGCTGTCAGGCATCCGTAACGTTTGCCTTCATCTGACTGATCGTGTCACGGTAATCATCCGAGCCAAAAATGGCTGATCCGGCAACGAACGTGTCGGCGCCGGCCGTTGCGACCGCAGCAATGTTGTCCACCTTCACACCCCCATCCACCTCGAGCCGGATTTCACGGCCGCTGGCATCGATCATTTCGCGGACTTTGCGCACCTTGTCCAGCACGTGTGGAATGAAGGACTGGCCTCCGAAGCCCGGGTTCACCGACATCAGCAAGACCAGGTCCAGCTTGTCCAGCGTCCAGTGCAACTGACCCAGCGGCGTTGACGGGTTCAATACCAGACCCGGCTGGCAGCCATGCTCACGGATCAGCGAAATCGTACGGTCAACATGCCGGCTGGCCTCCGGATGAAAACTGATCAGCGTGGCGCCGGCCTTTGCAAACTGCGGTATCAGTTCATCCACCGGTTCCACCATCAGGTGCACATCGATGGGCGCTGAAATGCCATGATCCCGCAGCGCCTGGCAAATCATTGGCCCGATGGTGAGGTTGGGTACATAGTGATTATCCATCACGTCGAAATGCACCCAGTCCGCTCCGGCCTCCAGCACATCATTCACATCCCGCCCCAGCCGCGCAAAATCAGCCGATAGGATTGATGGCGCAATTACGGTTGATTGTTTCATGATAAGCCCCTCGTTTTGACCACTCTATTATAGGTGTTTGTGGTGACTTTGTGGTTGGTCCTTCCCCATTCCTTACTTAAATCCCCTGGCCTGCTTGACCTGGTCATATGCTGTGTTGATTTCACGCACACGGGTTTTGGCGATTTCCATCATTTCTTCCGGCAGGCCACGGGACACTAGTTTGTCGGGGTGGTACTGGCTGACCAGTTTCCGGTAGGCTCGCTTGATTTCGCTGTCGGTGGCTTTGCGGTTCAACCCCAGCTTGGCGTAGGCCTGATCGATGGTTCCTCTGGTGTTACCACCGGCGGCCCTGCGTCCACCGCCGCTTTGCCGGTAACTGCCCTGCGGACCATAGTTGCCGGCCGGACCGCGCGCGTTCAGCATGGCCGAGAACAAATGCCCCGGGATTCTCAGGGCACGGGCAACTCGGAGCAAAACGGCATGCTCCTCCTGGGTGATGGTTCCGCTGGAGAATGCAGCCTCAACCAGGATTTCCATGAACATCTGCCGCAGATCCTGCCGCACCACCGAAAGTTGCACGAAAGGCAGCAGCGCAGCGTCCAGGTCAAAGCCCGTTTCCTTGCCCTGGTTGAAATGCCGAATGGCCCGTTGCCGGTCCTCACCGCTGATTTGCATGCGCTGCATCAAGGACTCGACCATGCGGATTTCGGTATCGGTCACCGTTCCGTCCGCCTTGCTGAGGTGGCCCAGGGAGGAAAACAGGGCGGCAAAGAAAGCCTTCTGCGTGTTGCCTACACCGGTAATGCCGGCAATAAAACGGTCGATCATATGCCCGAACAAAGCACCGATCAGGGCGCCACTCAGGCCACCTTTGAACATGCCCAGGACACCACCGATGATCTTGCCCCACCAATGACGCGGAATATTGAATGAATTCGAAGACATTTAATTTATTGAACCGGGTTTGCTCGGGCCTGTATGTGCTGCAGCAACGAAGTATATAATTGACAGGGACAATCTCCCACAGCCAAAAGACATAAAAGGGCAATTTCTTGACAATTCAATCTTCTTCATCAGCCTATTCAGCTGACCTGGTCACCCAGTACCCGCTCACCCACCAGGGCAAGGTACGGGACAGTTTCGCCATCGACGATGAGCACATGCTGATCGTCGCATCCGACCGCCTGTCGGCTTTCGACGTGGTGCTTCCGGACCCCATACCGGGCAAAGGAGAAATCCTCACCCGCATATCCAGTTTCTGGTTCGAAAGAACCGCGGACATTATTCCCAACCACCTGAGCAGCATAGAAGTAGCGGATGTTATCGATGACCCGGGTCTGCTGGAAATACTCAGGCACCGCTGTGTTGTAGTCAAGCGGCTCAAGCCGCTTCCGTTGGAGGCCATTGTTCGAGGCTACATCATCGGCTCGGGCTGGAAGGACTACCAGGAGCACGGTGCAATCTGCGGCATCTTGCTGCCACCCGGGCTCCAGCAGGCTGCGCGACTTCCGGAAGTGATATTTACACCTTCGAATAAAGCGGCAGCCGGTCGACACGATGCCAATGTCGATTTCGAGTCCATAGCCGCCACGATCGGTCAATCACTGGCGGAAGAAATACGGGACGTCAGCATACAGATCTACCAGCACGCGGTTAACCACGCCGCTGCACGGGGAATCATCATAGCGGACACCAAGTTTGAATTCGGCCTGGATGAACGCGGAGCCGTGCGCCTGATGGATGAAGTGCTGACCCCCGATTCATCCCGTTTCTGGCCCGAAGAGTCATACCAGCCCGGAACCAGCCCGCCCAGCTACGACAAACAATTCGTGCGCGATTACCTGGAAACACTGGAATGGGACAAGCGGCCACCAGGACCAAAACTGCCGGCTGATATCATCAAAGCAACCGCAGCAAAATACAAAGAAGCCTATGATCGCCTGACCGGCCCGGCCCTGTAGGCAAGGCTCGTTATTCACTCCGCGCACTGCGCATGCGAGAGGCAATCCCCGCAAGCCCGACACTGCGCCAGGCGGGTCTTTGAAGCTACTCGGATGGAAACAGTGTCTCCAGAACAAGGGTTGAGCCATCCAGCACATCTATCTGCTTTCCACGCGGATCGAAATCCAGCAGAATCTTGCCGGGCTCCACGGGATTTCTGAACTCCAACTCGCCTTCAACAGATCCATCCTGCAACATTACAACCTCTATAGCGCCTACGGTCTCACCGCCAATTCTCAAACCATAACTGCCAACTGGCACATCTTCAATTTCGACAGAAAAATCGGTGCGATCAGTTCGTGGTTCGAGCTTGGCGTCTCCCGAAGCGTCCGGAAACACGCCCGTATTGGTGAGCTCGACTTCGATATCGACAGTGCCAAAATCAATATCCACACCACCATTGTCTCCGCCATTATCATCACCGCCGTTATCGTCACCGCCGTTATCGTCACC
>DAOWGA010000127.1 GCA_030637665.1 Lysobacterales bacterium
GCTGACCTGATGCCAACGCTGCAAGTCGGTATCGGGCTCGCGACCGGCGGCGAAGACCCGGTCTCCGCCAACGTGACCCTTGGCGGCGGCGGTTCCAAGAAAGACATCCAGATCGACCTGGCCTACTTTGACTGGTCCGGGCTCGCCAATACCAACCTGCTGGGCGGCAAGGTCAAAAATTTCCTCATTCGTCCCGCCAAGAAAGGCCTGATGTGGGATAGCGACTGGCGGCCTGAAGGCCTTGGAGCCATATGGGACAACGACACAATCTTCATCCAGGGCCTGGGTACCTGGCTGGAAGGCGACAGCAAGAAACGTACCCAGTTTTCCTGGGCTCTGCAGGCTGGCTTGAACTTCAAGGTCGGCGAGACCGGCAGCCTGATGTTCGGTGCGGGTTACAGCCAGTTTGATATTGCCGGCAGGACGCCTCTCTTCGGCGAACCGGATGACTTCTACGGCAACAGTTTCGTGCTAGATCCTGTGACGGGTGATTTGCAATTCAAGTACGACTATCGTCAATTCGAGGGATTTGCCGAGTACAAATTCAAATTGGGCGGAAATTCCGTATCACTGTTTGCCGACTACACCGTCAACACAGAAACGGACGAGAACGATACCGGTTATTTGCTGGGCGCCAAGTACGGCTCGGCCAAGAAGAAAGGAACATGGGATATCACCTACTTCTACAAAAAACTCGAGGCTGATGCGACTATCGGTCTGCTGACTGACTCAGATTTCGCTGGCGGCGGCACGGACGCGAAAGGACATGTCTTTTCGGGAACCTACGCATTTCACAATAACTGGAACTTCAAAGCGACCTACTTCATTAACCAGATCGACCTGGCCTCCGGTGATCCCAAAGACTACGACCGCCTGATGCTGGACCTGAACTTCAAGTTCCATTAAGAAGGCTGCCGAGCCCGGTAATCGCTGCGGAAAACCAATCAGACTGGCCGGATATCCTGGATGAAAACGGCGCATGGGAAATTGGATTCCGGTACAGTACGATTGACCCGAATGACAGGAAAATCGAGGGCAATGAGGAGAGCAACGAGACCCTGGGCAAATGAGTTCGGCTGAACGCACCCACACTTACGCTGCTGTAGATCTCGGCAGCAACAGTTTTCACTTGCTGGTTGCCCGCCGCGAGCACGGCGAACTGCGAACCATTGATCGCATCAAGGAAATGGTCCGCCTGGGCGGTGGCCTTGACCCGGAAGGCACCCTGGACCCGGATGTACAGGAACGCGCCTTCGCCTGCCTGGCCCGATTCGGGCAACGCCTGAGGGATATTCCGGCCGATAATCTGCGCGCCGTGGGCACGCAGACCTTCCGCAGAATGAAGAACGCCAACGCATTCCTGATGGTTGCCGAAACGGCTCTGGGCTGCAGCATCGACATCATCGCAGGACGAGAAGAAGCCAGGCTGATCTACATTGGCGTTACCGAGGGTGTATCAGGTCATGATAGCCGCCGCCTGGTGATCGATATCGGCGGGGGCAGCACCGAACTGATCATCGGTGAAGGCAGGAATACACTTGAAATGGACAGCCTGCAATACGGTTGCGTATCACTGACCCGTCAATTTTTCGGCGATGGAAAAATCACCCGCAAGCGCTGGAGGAAAGCCGTTCGCTCCGTTATGGCGGACATGCAGGAACTTCAATTGCGCTACCGGCAGACCGGCTGGGATTTGGCCATCGGTTCATCAGGCACCATCAAGGCAGTAGAGGACATCTGCCGTCTGCAGGGCTGGGTGGAAAAGGACATCAACATCGATGCCCTGTTTTTTCTGCGTGATAAAATGCTGAAGTTCGGCACGATTGACGCTGTGAAACTGCCCGGCCTGTCGGAACGAAGACACCCGGTTCTGATTGGTGGCCTTGCCATGCTGATTGCCTGTTTCAAAGCACTCCGGCTGGAATCACTCAAGGTGTCACCCTATGCCCTGCGTGAAGGTGTCTTGAGCGACCTGCTGGGGCGCCAGGAAAACAGGGATCCAAGGGAGAAGACCATCGCCGCTTTTGTGGCACGCTACAGCGTGGACCAGGACCAGGTCGCCCGCGTCAAGCACGTCGCCCTGAAAGTCTGCGACAAAATCGCCGATGGCATGTTTCTGCGACCAATCCACAGGGCTCTGCTGAGCTGGGCCGCGGACCTGCATGAAACCGGTCTTTGCGTTTCGCACAGCCAGTACCAGGAACACTCTGCCTACCTGGTCGAAAACTCGGACATGGCAGGTTTCTCCCGCCAGGAACAGCTTTTCCTGGCCGCGCTGGTTGCCAATCACCGGCGGGCGATACCGAAGCATTACGCAGACAAATTACCCACACGCCTGATCGAACCTCTGCGCATGACGCTGTTTTGCCTGCGCTTTGCCTGTGTCCTGTGCAGAACGCGTGACGACAGCTCGATTCCTTCATTCAAGCTGAGCGGAACCAACAATATGATTACAGTCGATTTTGCGGCAGACTGGAAAGAGCAACATCCGCTCACCATGACAGACCTCCAGCAGGAATCAGAGAACCTCAACGCCGTCGGCCTGCTATTCAGGGTTATTGAGCCGGAAACGGACTGATCAACATGAATACCGAAAACAACTGGCGCCCGGGCGCATCAAGACTGGCTGTTGAGGCCAGGGCCCGCCTGCTGGCCGACATCCGTCACTTTTTTTCGGACAGGAAAGTGATGGAAGTCGAAACTCCGGTGCTTTCAAAGGCCGCTAACAGTGACCCGAATATCAGTAACATCTCAAGCGACAGCAGCCGAAAGAAATACCTCAGAACATCCCCCGAATACGCCATGAAACGCCTGCTGGCCTCCGGCCACCGGGACATCTATGAAATGGGCCGCGTGTTCCGGGCCAGCGAAACCGGCCGCTATCACAACCCGGAATTCACCCTTCTTGAGTGGTATCGCCACGGCTGGAATTACCTGGATCTCGCCGATGAAGTCATTGAACTGATTCGTTTCTGCGGTCGCGACCAGTTCGATGACTGGCCCGTCAATCGCGTGACCTACCGTGAGCTTTTCCAGCAGGAAACCGGCCTGGACCCCCTGTATTGCAATGAATCGGAACTGGCGTCCTGCGCTATGGAACGGGGAATAATGACCACGCCCATGGGCCACCAGGAGTGGCTCAATCTGCTCCTTTCCGAGTTGATCCAGCCGGCCCTGCCCGGTGAATCTTTTACCGTATTGCATGACTTCCCCCCCGAACAGGCTGCGCTGGCGCGCATCCGGCCCGGCAGTCCCCCAATCGCCGAGCGATTCGAAATTTTTCTCGGACAGATGGAATTGGCGAACGGATACCAGGAACTGACCGACGCCGATGAACAGCTTGACAGATTCCGGCGGGAAGCAAGGCTGGCCGATTCCAGGGGTGAGGAGCCAACGCCGCTGGATATGAACCTGATCGCAGCGTTGAGTCATGGTCTGCCCGAGTGCTCAGGCGTGGCGCTGGGTGTTGATCGTCTCCTGATGAGCTGCCTCAAGCTGGACCGGATTGATGCCGTGCTCAGCTTTGCGGCCGACCGGGCATAAGCACTTCGCAATTCAAGTCGTTCAGGCCTGAGCTGCGTTCAGTGGCAGGCTGATCCTGACGATCAGACCGCCGCCATCCGCAGTGCTGGCCTTGATGCTGCCGCCGTGCCGGCGGACCGCATTGGCGGCAATGGAAAGACCCAGCCCGTGCCCCCCGCTACCACGATCACGCGATTCCTGGACGCGGTAAAAAGGTTCAAAAATCTTTTCCAGTTCGCCATCGGGCACGCCGGGGCCGAAATCGCGCACCGACATATGCACCCGCCTTCTGCCGCGTCCCTGCTCCAGGCTGAGAACCACTCCCTTTTTGGGATCCGTATGGCGCAGGGCATTACGCAGCAGGTTTTCCATGGCCCGCCACAGCAATTCGCGATCGCCGCGGCATTTGAAAGGATCACCCGGCGTCCACGAAATGCCCGGTTTGCCTTGTGGGACTTCGTAATTGACTACCTCAACCAGGTCACTCAGCAAGGCGCGAAGCTCGATGTCCTCATCGACTTTCGGAACGGTTTCGGAAGATTCCCGCAAAAGCCCAAGAACATCATTAACCAGGGTTTTCAGGCGCTCAATTTCCAGCTCGATCCGGTTAAGTTCGGACTCTACCTGTCCGGCGCCTTTATTACGCGCGATTTCCACGGCGACATTGAGCCTGGCCAGCGGTGAGCGCAGCTCGTGGCTGACGTCCTGTAGCAGGCGCTGATTGGCCTGTTGCATCACCTGCAAACGCGAAGCCATGGCGTCAAAATCCGTTGCCAGCTGACCGAATTCATCATGCCTCTCCGTCATGGCCTGGCCGACCCGGGTGCCGAGCTCTCCTGCAGCAATTTTACGGCTGGCGAGACGCAACTCTTCCAGAGGCCGGGAAAGTGAACGCGCAAGAAAGTAACTGATCAGGGCACTGATCAGAGCAGCGGCCAACAGGCGCAGGGCCGTTCCCTGCGGCCCAGGCGCCAGGATCGTGCTGGGCGGGGTTCTGTTCACCGTGTACAGCGTATAGGGCCGTTGCTGGGAGTCCTGGTAGGTTTGGATATCCATGACCGTTCGCCGGTCAATCAACTGTTGCAGCGTTTCATCGCGCTCGAGAATTTCCTCGTTGTTGTAATCCACCACGTAAAAATGGCTTCGTGTCATACGGGGAATGCCCAGCAGTTCGTCGCGCAGGCCCTTCCGGTCGTCCATCTGAATGGCCAGCATGGCGCGCTGGCTGATCCTGAACATACCACGGGCAAAGGTGTTGGCTGGCTCTTCCGCCCACTGTTCCCTGGCCAGCTTGTCGTTCAGCCAGCCGATGGTGGCTGAAAAGCCGACAATGCTCAGCCACATCGTCAGAAAAAGCCTCCAGAACAGTGAAAGCATGTTCAGGGAGTCCGGTACTGGTAGCCGATTCCCCGGATGGTCTCAATCCGGTTTTTGCCTTCGTGGTCCGGGCCGAGTTTGCGGCGCAGATTGCTTACGTGCATATCCACGCTGCGGTCATGTGGAACGGGCTCGCGGCCCAGCGCAGACATGTACAGGTCTCGTTTGCTGACCACATCACCCTGGTGCTGCAACAAGGCCTGCAGGATACTGAACTCGGTACTGGTCAGTTCCACCTGTTCACCTGCTTTCAGAAGCGTGCGGCTGCCCTGTCTCAATTCCAGGTCATCCACGTTCAGTACGCCGTGATCGGCTGCACCTTGTGCACGACGCATCACGGCACGGATGCGCGCCAGCAATTCCCTCGGATTACACGGTTTTGGTACGTAATCGTCAGCGCCCAGTTCCAGCCCGAGGATGCGATCCATGTCATCACCCCGTGCGGTCAGCATGATGACCGGCAAACGGCTTTCCTTGCGCAGTTCCCTGAGTACATCCATGCCGTTCATTTCAGGCATCATCACGTCCAGGACCACGAGGTCCAGCCCTGGCTTGCGTGCTTCGTCCAGCGCGGCGCGACCGTCATGCGCCAGGCGCACGACGAAGCCCTCGCTTTCGAAGTACTCCTTGAGAAGGGCCGATAACTCGATATCGTCATCAGCTATCAGAATGGTGGTTTGCATGACTCTCCGTATTGTTGATTCGGCCTGGCGATTTTGACCACTACACATTCTACACCGCAAATTCCGGAACCTTCGTGCAATATTCGGGCTAAATTGAATTCCAGCAACGTTGCATGCAACAGGCGCCCAATGCGCGCCTTGTGTAGGAGCGCGCCATGCGCGTTTACGCCCTGTGGGTGCGAAAAACGCCGTGCCAAGGGGAGGTGCCGCGTGTCTACCTGCAGGACACGCTCGAGACATCCCTGTTCGCTCTTCATTTGTTCCCGACAAATGACGGTCCTGCAGGTAGACACCCGCCACCTCCCGGAC
>DAOWGA010000158.1 GCA_030637665.1 Lysobacterales bacterium
GGATGGCGTATCGGCTACCTGGCCGGACCAGAGGATCTGGTCAAAGCCATGCGCAAGGTCCAGAGCCAGAGTACTTCCTGCGCCTGCTCGGTTTCACAGGCAGCAGCAGTCGCCGCCCTCAACGGGCCGCAAGACTGCGTGGAAGAAATGAGAGTTCAATTCAAGCAGCGCTACGATTTCATCCATGCTGCCCTCAATGACATACCGGGCGTCGACTGCCCGGAGTGTGATGGCGCCTTCTATGCTTTCCCTTCCTTCCAGGGTTTCCTGGACAGCAGAGAGGACATCGCTGACGACGTCGAACTCGCTTCCTGGATACTTGAAACAGCTGGTGTATCAACCGTGCCCGGCTCCGCGTTCGGCGCGCCCGGCCACCTCAGGCTGTCCTACGCCGCCAGCATGGAATACCTGGAAGACGCCCTCAGCAGAATCAAAAAAACCATCACCCATATGTAGATACTCCTACATTCTTTCGAGGGGGTTTCCTCTACAAGCGGCCAGGCGATACCTCTACCCTCAGCATGCATGGCACCCCGGAAATACAAGGCCTTTACCCTGCTCGAGTTGATGATCACGATATCCATCCTGGCCATACTGCTCAGCCTCGGCATCCCGGCATTCCACGAATTTGTCCTGAAGCAACGCCTGAACGCAGCGGTCAATGTATTGCAGAACGACCTGCTGTTGGCCCGCAGCCAGGCCATCCACCGTGACGTAAACGTGATCGCCTGCCCCTGGAATTCAGGCGGAGGGTGTACCGGTAAAGCAGACTGGAGTGAAGGCTGGGCTGTGTTCAGCGACAGCAATGAAAACAAGAGCTACGAAGACGGCGAAGTCCTGCTGCGCCGGGGACAGGGTGTGGAAAACGTGATGATACACGGCTCAGCCAGCCGCACAGCCCTCCGCTTCTACCCCAACGGAACGACGCCGGGCAGCAATGGCAGCATCAGTATCTGCGGCCTGGGAGGGCCGGAACGGGCAAGAAAACTCGTTATTTCCAACCTGGGACGAATCAGGCGGGATAATGCACAGTCACTGGATACTGCGCATTGCCCCTGACAACGCACGCCTGCAGGGGGGCTGCTCGATGATTCGGTGCTTGACTCCCCTGCCCAAAGCACGGAAAATACCGCGCCTCAAAGATATTCCCCAGTAGCTCAGCTGGTTAGAGCGGGTGACTGTTAATCACTAGGTCCGCGGTTCGAGTCCGTGCTGGGGAGCCAAATTCTTAAAGGAAAACGGGAACTTAGCGAAAGTGCTTTGTTCCCGTTTTTTTGCCTTTCACATTTCGGCCTGAAAGTCCCACTCCGGGCACTACACAATCTGCTCTTGCACATTCAGGGAAAACCGGCGAACTACTCTAAGGAGTTAGTTACGTGGCACGAGTCTGGTGCATAATAAACGGAAGAGTCAAACACCATTTTTCGAAGGAACCTGCCATGCCTCCATTTTCAGATTCATCAGGCAACTACAACTCCGACGCGCTCAAGCAGTCCCTCGGCGAATTGCTTGGGCTTGCGCGGGGTTTGCTCGCCGACCAGGAACTGAGCGATAGCGAGATCGAGTTTCTCCACCAGTGGCTGGAAGACCGGTATTCGATGACGTCTTCATTTCCCGGCAACGTGATATACAACCGTATAAAGGAAGTGCTGGCCGATGGCGTGGTCACCGAAGATGAACGCGAACACCTGGTGGAAACCCTGAACATGCTGGTCGAAGGCAGGCTGGAAGAATTAACCGATCAGGTTGACCTGACAGAACTGTGGTTCGACGAAGTGGGGCTGATTGAATTCCACGATGCCCGATTCTGCCTCACCGGAAATTTTGTCTATGGCCCAAGGGAAATTTGCAAGATGGCCATTGAAGAGCGTGGCGGCATTGTCAGCCCGACGGTGAGCAATGAGCAACAGTTCCTGGTGGTCGGTGGCATGGGCGTTGATGAGTGGCGCAGCGGTGGACTGGGTGCTGAAATTGAAGCAGCCCTGAAGCTCAAAGGCCAGGGCGTTCCTCTGAAAATCATCCCGGAAGATGCCTGGGTTACCCAGTTAGAGGATTCTTCCGAGTAAGCTGTTTTTAACTCCTGGCTAAAACCCGTGTTTATTTAAAACCCTGCTTAGGATATAGTCTGTACTGGCCTTAGGGGCGGCTCGTCTGAGCCTGAGATCTCGCAAGAGAGACCCTTTGAACCTGATCCGGTTCGTACCGGCGTAGGAATAGGACTGTCTGCCCGAACTCCCGCTCTTAGTACACCGGGTCTCTGTTTACTGGAGATCCGCACTTGTTTGGAAAATTTTTCTGTTTTGCCCTGTTGGCGATGCCGGGTACTTCCTATTCTGCTGAATTCGCCGATGAACTGTCTCCGGATCACGTTCTGGAGGAAATCATCGTATCCGGCTACCGCCTGACCTCCCCGTTGGAACTCGATACCAGCCTGACCCTGTTTGACCGGAAAACCATCCGGCAGGCCACGGTTGAGCACTTCGAGGAACTGGTGCAGATGGTGCCCAATATGAATCTGTCCGGTGAAGGATCCCGTGCCCGCTATTTTCAGTTGCGCGGTGTGGGCGAGCGCGAGCAATACGAAGGCGCCCCAAATCCATCGGTTGGTTACATCATCGACGATATCGACCTGTCGGGCGTCGGTGGCGTCGCCAGCCTGTACGACATCCAGCAAATCGAAGTGCTGCGCGGGCCACAGAGCGCACGCTACGGTTCGAGCGCACTGGCCGGCATCATCTTCATGAGGAGCGTGGACCCGGCTGACGAAGCATCTGCCGATACGGAATTGACTGCAGGCAACGACGGCTTGTTCTCCATCGCAGCGGCGGCAGGCGGGCCGCTCTCCGGGCGCCTCCGCGCGCGGCTTTCAATCAATCATTTTGAAAGCAATGGATTCCGCGACAACGCATACCTGGGCCGCGACGACAGCAACGGGCGCAACGAACTGACCGCACGGGCCAAGTTGATGTGGTCATTTGGCGGAGACTGGGAAGCCCTGTTGACCGGGCTCTACATGGATTTCGACAACGGCTATGATGCCTGGACCGTCAACAATGACCACACCATGCACAGCGATAAACCGGGACGGGACA
>DAOWGA010000065.1 GCA_030637665.1 Lysobacterales bacterium
AGACGCAGGGGAAAAGATCATGGTTGCCATGTCAGGCGGCGTGGATTCCTCTGTTTCGGCATTGCTGCTACAGGAGCAGGGTCACTCGATCTGCGGGATGTTCATGAAGAACTGGGAGGAAGATGACCGCTTCGGCGCCTGCGCGGCCGAAGAAGATGTGGCAGACGCAACGGCCGTGGCCGGGAAACTGGAAATCGTCCTGCACAAGCGTAATTTTTCGGCCGAGTACTGGGATTATGTTTTCGAGGATTTCCTGGCCGAATACCGCGCCGGCAGAACTCCCAATCCCGATATCCTGTGCAACCGGGAAATCAAGTTCAAAACCTTCCTTGAGCATGCCCGCGAACTGGGCGCCAAATATATTGCAACCGGACACTACGTGCGCCGCGATGAGCAGCAAGGACTGCATCGCCTCCTGCGCGGCCTGGATGCCAACAAGGACCAGAGTTATTTCCTCTACACCATCGGTCAGGAACAGCTTTCCCGTACGCTGTTCCCGGTGGGTGAACTGGCCAAACCCGAAGTGCGGACCCTGGCGGAACGGGCCGGTTTTCGTGTGCACGACAAGAAAGACAGCACGGGTATCTGTTTTATTGGCGAGCGAAATTTCAAGAAATTCCTCAGCGATTACATTGATGGAACACGCGGCGACATTCGCACTATTGAGGACCAGTTGATCGGGCAGCATGACGGCTTGATGTTTCATACCCTGGGGCAGCGCCAGGGACTCGGAATCGGGGGAGTGCGCGGTTTTCCGGACAAGCCCTGGTATGTGCTGCACAAGGATCTCGAAAACAATATCCTGTACGTCGGACAGGAACATGAGCATCCGTGGCTTTTATCCCGCGAGCTGAGTGCGGATCAACTCAGCTGGGTATCCGGCTCAGCACCTGAACGCGGGGCAAGGCTGACTGCTAAAGTGCGCTACCGTCAGCCGGACCAGGCCTGCATCGTCCGCACGGTCGATGAGCACAGCCTGGAACTTGTTTTCGAACAAGCACAAAGAGCCGTCACTCCCGGCCAGTCCGTCGTCCTTTATGATGATGAGAATTGCCTGGGCGGTGGCATTATCAATTGGGCCGGCACACCCCCGGCCATGGCCGGGATGCAGGAGCGCGCCATGCGCGCGAAAAACATGAATAAAATCAGGAATCAGAAAATACCATGAAAGAAAGAACACTTGCACTCGCAGGCGTATTCCAGGCGACCGAACTGGTTCGCCAGGCGGCCAGCCACGGAACCTGGTCAGGCTATGCGGCCAGTTCCTGCCTGCACAGCCTGTTTGCACTCGAGAGTGATTCGACGCAGGAGGTTTACGGGGGCCGGGAGCACGTCAGGCTCGGCACCGAGACCATGCTTTGCGTTTTGCAGGGTGAAAGCCGCTACACCGACGCGCTACGCTACGCTGTGGGTCTTTTGCAGGTCGAGAGGAAGTTCCGACGCGCGGGCAAACTGCAGGACCGGGTGGGAAACCGGCTGCATGAAATTTCGACCGAGGGCGCCGATCTCGTACAGCACGAACTCGAAGATTTGCAGGCGCATGAAATTTCCCTGCTCTACACCGAGACCATCAGCACACTCTCGCCCAGAATCGTGGTCAACGGCAAACCACAGTACCTGAAGAACGAGAGAACCGTGGACTGGGTCAGAACCCTGCTGATGGCGGGCCTGCGCTCCGCCGTGCTGTGGAAGCAATTGGGCGGAGGGCGCTTCGAATTGATGTTCGGCCGTAAGAAGATCATCAAGGAAGCGGAATCCCTGTTGCTGGGGTGAACCCACAAATGACACAAATAGATTTTCCCTGGTGGGGTGTGAAGAATGCTTCATTTGGGCGATAATTAAATGTTCTGCATCCACTAGAACCTTCAACGGAGAAAAGCATGGGCGACTCCTTTTCTACTGTCTCCAATCTCAATGTAAACGGCCAGGAATTCCGCTACTACAGCCTGGCCAAACTCGGGCAGCAATATGACATTTCCCGTCTGCCTTTCAGTCTGAAAATCCTGCTGGAAAATCTGTTGCGCCATGAAGACGGTGTTGACGTGACACGCAGTGATATCGAGGCATTGTGCCAGTGGAAACCGGGCGCAACGCCGGAAACTGAAATTGCATTTACCCCGTCGCGTGTCGTGCTGCAGGATTTCACCGGTGTTCCGGCCGTGGTCGATCTCGCCGCCATGCGCGATGCAGTAACCGCCCTGGGCGGGAATGCAGACCAGATCAACCCCCTTTCGCCCGCAGAACTGGTGATCGATCACTCCGTGCAGGTCGATAGCTATGGCAGCGCGGACTCGCTGGATCTGAACAACCAGATCGAATTCCAGCGCAACCAGGAGCGCTACAGTTTCCTGCGCTGGGGCCAGTCGGCGTTCAGTAATTTTCGTGTAGTGCCGCCAAACACCGGCATCGTCCACCAGGTCAACCTGGAACACCTGGCCCGGGTGGTATTCGGAAGCGAAGGCCTGGCCTACCCCGATACTGTCGTCGGAACCGATTCGCACACCACCATGATCAACGGCATTGGTGTACTGGGCTGGGGTGTGGGCGGCATCGAAGCTGAAGCAGCCATGTTGGGGCAAGCCATCACGATGCTGATTCCCCAGGTAGTTGGCTTCAAGCTGACCGGCAGCATGCCTGAAGGGGCTACTGCAACCGACCTGGTATTAACCGTTACACAGATGTTGCGGGAGCACGGTGTGGTCGGAAAATTTGTCGAATTTTTTGGCAGCGGGCTGCAGCAGTTGCCGCTGGCTGACCGTGCGACGATATCCAACATGGCGCCGGAATACGGAGCGACCTGCGGAATTTTCCCGGTCGATGAAGAGAGCCTGCGTTACCTGACTCTGTCCGGGCGCTCCG
>DAOWGA010000232.1 GCA_030637665.1 Lysobacterales bacterium
CGTTTGACCATTTCAATCAGCCAGGGTTGATGCAGGGCCTGGCCTGTGCGCTTGAAGAAGCGGCGCACGGTACGTCCATCCTCAATCTTGCCGGTAGCGATGACCTGTTCGCTGAAGATTTCATCGAAAATCATCGAGTGCGATTTCGGCGTATGGCCCTTCAATTCCAGCCAGTGCGAGGTCGCTTTCATCACGCCCTCGGGAACCACGTCACGCGGACAGGCATAGGTGCACTTGTTGCAGGATACACACTGCCAGATGATGTCTTTATCACGCAACAACTCGGATTCCATGCCGGTGCGGATCAGGTAGATCCAGTAACGCGGGTTGAAGTCCTGGTTGAGCGCATGGACCGTGCAGGAATTGGTGCAGGAACCGCACTGCCAGCAGCGATGAATGAATTCACCGCCGGGGAGTGCCGCAATCTCCTCTTCGAGGCCCTCATTGTAGTCGGTGACTACACGGCTCTCGATGAAGGTGCTCCAGTGTCCGGATACATCCACGCCCTCGATTTCAATCTGTTCATGAACCTGCAGGTTCTCAGGGCGTATCAGTGATTTTTCATGAATGGGCATCGATCAATTCCACCTAATTCCCAAATTACAATTACGCAATTCAATTTTGCAGTTCATTATTGGCTACCCGAGTCCAACGGATTCGTTTCTTCGATTACAAAAGCCTCGCCAGTGATGGCTTTGAGGCGGGTGCGTCCACTGCCGGCTCTTACGCCGTCCAGGCCCAGCAGGCGGCGGGCGTGTTCCATCGGGTCGCCCGGCGAGGAAAAATCCGCTCGCAGATAAACCCCACCCTGGGCTGCTATGTAATCCGCGTAAATCTTCGCGCACAACAAATCCACGTACCAAATCACGTCGCGGAAAACGCCATTGTCTGTCAGGAACTGGCTGAGTTCCTCGCGCAGCATCAGGTATGTGCCATAACCATCCGGGACATTAAGGGTGCTGTTGTCCACCTCATCACCAAACCAGATTTCGCGGATCACACCGGTGTTGGCCTTGCGGTCCCAGATCCAGCGATTCATCAGCGGGTAGCGTTCGGGATCCACGCTGTGCAGGATTTCCGCTGCCAGATCCCGTACCCAGCGATGCCTGCCGTCCTCGGGAAAATGCCCGCAAAAGGCCGCCAGCCTGGCATCGGTGGTGGTGGTATCCCGAATCTCTGATGTCAACGCTACTATGGCCTCCACCATCTGCCCGTAATCCGGCTGTTCCAGGAAAGGGCCGACGCGACGCCGGACGCTGGCCATAAAAGCGCACAGGCTCTTGAAAGTCTCCAGCGGAAGGTCGCCCGGGTGGCCCTGACCCAGAGCCTGTTCGAACATCCGGCTTTTCAGCTTCAGGGCATCGATCCAGTACTCCACGCCACCCTGCGCATCAGTACCCGCAACCAGCGACTCGAATGCCCGCGACAGGAGCGGACCACTGAGGTCCAGTTGCGGACGCTCCAGCTGTTGCGGTTTGCGCGCTTGCAGGAAACGGGTCATGGATGCCACATTGATCGCCTTTTAACCTACCAGCCGCGCTGCCAGTTGGCGTTGTTCGAGCGCAGCCATCGCTGCAGCTTTGCCCTGCGCGATTGAATCGTCGATGGTTTCGGGGCCGTTTGCGGCGCCCGCCACGAACACACCTGTCTTGTTGGTCAGGCCGGTGGCGGCATAACTGTCCGCCTTGTCGAGAAAACCATTGGGCTCGAGATCGACACCGAATACCGAGGAAATCTCCTTGTTGTCGAGGTTCGGATCCATGCCGATGGCGTGTACCACCAAATCGAATGGAATCGTAATAGGCCGCTTGACCAGCGTATCTTCACCCTTGACGATCAGCTTCTCGCCATCCGAAGTCACTTCGGCAATGCGCGCCTTGATGTACTTCACCTTGAACTCCTCCTGGCTCTTCCAGTAGTACTTGGTCTCGTACAGGCCGAAGGTGCGGATATCCATGTAATAGATGTACACGTGGCAGTCCGGCAGTTCCTCGCGAATTTCCATCGCCAGGTTGGCAGAAACCGTACAGCAGATCTTGGAACACCATTCGCGGCCTATCTGGCGGTCACGTGAGCCGACGCACAGGAGTATGGCAACGCGCTTCGGCTTGCGGCCATCCGACAGGCAGCGCACACCGTTACCGGAGGAAATCATTTGTTCGACCTGGGACGTGGTGACCACGTCCGGGTAGGTGCCAAAACCCCATTCTGGCTTGTTGACCGAATCGAAATGGGTGAACCCGGTGCAAAGAATTGCAGCCGATACCTCGACGCTGTCCCCGTTGGACAAGCCCGCGGTGAAGTTTCCCGCATCGCCGGTGAAGGTGGAGACCCGGGTGTCAGTGCGGACTTCGATCAGTTCCGCAGCTTCCACGCGGTCCACCATTCCTCCGATGGCGTCTCTTGCCCATTCTCCGGAAGGCACCAGCTTGGCATAACCTTCCAGGATCGGCGCTCCGCCCAGACGATCTTCTTTTTCAACCAGTATGCACGGCTGGCCAAAAGCTGCCAGTGCATGTGCCGCGGCCAGCCCTGCTGGCCCTCCGCCTACAATCATGATTGGTTTAGACATACTAATATTCCCGGTCCTTGCTCTCTATTTGCTCTCTATTCGTTGATAACCCGGCCCAGAGGTGATGGCCAGACGAGGGTCGTACAGGCTCTCGATCTTGCCAGCCTCCACTTCTTTCAGATAAGCCTCGAACTCCAGCTTTTTCGCTTGCCAGTCAATGCCCATTTTCTCCATCAGCGTTTCGGTGGCCGACGCGTGCCAATGGGATTGAACAATTTTGTAGGGATGCGCTCCACAGGCCAGGGCAGCAAACTGGATATCCGCCAGCACCGGCAGACTGTAGCCCTTGCCGACGGCTTTGCCGATCCACTGGTTCTTGTCCAGTGTGGTGATGCAGCCTGTATCATGGCCGATCATGACGTCGGAGTTTGCTTCCTCCACCGCGACCTTGATCTTGCGGTCAATGGCAAAGGAGCGGGTGAACTCGCGTTCGGAAATGATGTGCCTGAAGCCGAATCCACAGCAGTCATACCAGGTGGAATAATCGATCACCTGGGTGCCGAGCTCCTGCATGATGCCGGTGGAAACCGCCACGCGATTTCCGCCCAGGATGTTGTCATCATAGATCGCGTCCTGCGGCACCATTTTGTACACGTGGCAGGCCGGATGGATGGTGGCGCGTATATTGCTCACATCGATGGTCTGGCGCTGAGCTATATCGCTGCGCATCATGTGCACCCACTCGGAATAATGCACGACTTCCTCGGGGATCAGCAGCTTGCCATCCACCAGGCGACCCAGTTTGGCCAGGACTTTCTTCACCTTTTCGCGCAGCGGGGCTGAATGAATCAGGTAAGCGCGCACTTCCTTGTAATTTCCGAAGGAGGTACCGCAGTGTACCAGTGGGTAGAAATAGCCGTCGGGTAATCCCTGGGCGCGGGCCGACACGTAGGCCTGGTGAAAATTACGCAGAAATACCGCAGCCAGGCTTTCAATATTGCCGATGCCGGAGCCGTGGTAGTTCCAGGCCGTGCACGAGGTCTGATCGGTCTCGTCCAGGTACTTGATGTCCATTTCGTTCATCAACCACAGCAGGGACGCCGGATAGCCCGGGATGTTGCCGCACTGGCCACAGGACTTGTGATGCCACAACTGCGTGGTGGGAACTTTCTTGTCCCAGCCGTAAATAGTCTTGGCGATGCGGGGCTGGTGCTCATCATTGATGCGGTGTACGACGATCTCGCCGTCCTTCTCCAGCTGCCACATTTCATCGCGTACGTCTTTGACGCGATCCTTGTTGGTTTCCATGGAGCGCTTGTTGATCACCTGTTCAACCCAGGCGGTGGCGATTTGCGCCTCCTCTGGTTTCAGGTTTGAATCACGCCACTCGGATCCGTGTCCGGTGAAGCGTTCTCCGTTGTTGCCATTGCCTGTATTCATGTTCTGCTCTCTGTGTGTGTCTCCAAATTTTTTTAATTATCTCTTTTTGTAGGAGGCCGCCATGCGGCCGATGTCTGTCCAGAAACATTCGGCCGCATGGCGGCCTCCTACATTCAATCCTGTTCGTCCTCCCAGTCTTCCAGGTCTTCTCTTTTCTCATCCATGATGTCCAGGATGACGTCGTACAGGTTCTCGTCGATGGTCTCGAGTTGCTTGAGCACCCCGGTTTCCTCCCAGATCGTGTACAACTCAACCGAAGTGGTCAGGTTGACTTCCCATGCGGTTGCCGTGGTATTCAGCGTCGGCATCGGAATGGCCTGGCGCAGTATTTTCAGCGGCGCATCGACCTTGGAAATGTTCGGCCCCCAGTCGGGAAAGCCATCCGCATTGATCATGTCGGGTGACAACTGGTTGCCGGTGGAAATCAGCTTCAGCATCACGCGGCTGAATGGCCTCAACACGTTCTTGGCGGACTCCATGCCGTGTTTGATGGCCGCTTCCCGCATCAGCATGATGAGGCCGCCCGGAGAGTTCTCGAATGGGCAGCGCGCGGCACAGGTGTAACACTGGGCACAGGCCCAGATTTTTTCCTGCATGGCATCGTAGATGCCTTCGAGGTTTTCTGTCCACAACAACTGGACGATTTCGCGCGGGCTGAAGTCGTAATAATGAGCGGCCGGGCAGGTAGCGGTGCATATGCCACAATTCAGGCAGCCGTTGAGTTCGTGGTCAAACCGGATGTCCGCCTGGATATCCTGGAAGATTTCTTCCAGCTTCTCCCGGCCGACTTCAGGGCTGTCCGATAGCGGATCGCCAATGTATTCCTGGATTCTGCTTGAATTTGCGTGTGTCATGATTCTCCCGGGACGGCAGGTCAATCAAACCCGCCGGCCATTCAATCACCAAATCAGTAAGTCATCACCTTGCAGTCTTCTTCCATTATCTCTTCTATCAGGTGAGCCCCGCCGACAATGCCTTCGCATTCCGGAATCAGGTCGTCGATTGTCATATCGAACAGCTCGAGGTTGGGCGAACAGCAATAAAATTTCGCGCCCGCCTCGTGAGCATCCTTGATGAAATCATAGACCGATTTAGGTGAACCCTCTTTGACAACCAGGTTTTCCGCCACGCCCTTTTTCATCAGGCGGCCCGAAGTCGCGGTACAAATTACGTCAACTTCGTATTCCATCGCAGCGGCAACCGTGGCCTGGAAAATCGGGGCGCCGAGCTCTTCGCCGTTGCGCAAATCGGTGTTGGCCATGACGATGATGAGTTTTTCTGCCATTGTTACGTCTTCTCAATTCATGCTGCCGAACCAGCGTAATTACCATGCTTTACCGCCTGTTCGGAAGGGCGGCCAAAGTTTTGAATTCAATAATTGATCATTTGATGTAAGAATTCGAATGATTTCTAATATTACGATATTCTAATGTAAATAGCGAATATCACCTCTCCTCGGATTGTCAGCTATGGCTCCGCCTTCAATTTTATCGGAATTCTCCGGCGAATTTGCATTAAACCGGTTATCTGAATGATCCCGGTCATGATTGGAACCAGTGCGTCCTCGATCTCGCGCACCATTAACCGCAGTTTCTCCAGTTGCGGCACGGGATTTTCCGGGCCTTCCTCAAATTCCATGATCAGGTCTTCGGCCATGGCCGGCTTGAAGCCGGGGTGGCCACAAAAACCCAAGGCATTGCCACCCACCTGGAAAACGGCAGGCCGGTCATGTTCATCCACCGCCAGCACCGTGCAGTCCGGCGGCGGATCAGGCCGGTCACGCATGTAGCTGACCAACGGAAATCGCTCCGGCATAAAGCCATTGAGCGCCTGTGCCTCTACCCGCGTCGCATAGCCGACTTCAAATCCCAGCGGAGCGGGGCTGGAACCACCGCCGGCAGCTATTGCGAGTATCTGCGCCCCCAGACCAATCCCGATCAACGGCTGGCCCTGATCCAGGGCCATGCGGGCGAGCCCGATTTCCGCCTCCAGGGTAGGAACGTTCCTGCCCCCCGCGCTGCCCCAGGGGCCGCCACCCAGCAATACCAGGCCGTCACACACATCCCCGGCCTGCGGCACCGCGCCGCGCTCCGTGAACGGGCGGAAATAGCGAAAGCGAATGCGCCTGCCCTCCAGGTGGTCTTCGAACAGGCCCAGATAGTCAGCAGATGTATGCTGGATTACGTTCAGCAGGTTCATGCTTCGCTTTTGTCCGCCCGCCCCTGCCCGGACATAGCACCTGAGAGCGCCATTCTGATCGAGGCGATAAAATCATCTGCGGACACGGACAACACTTCAACTTTCGCCGCCTCGAAAAAATCCCTGATGGCCTCTTCAAGGTGTTCAATGTAGACGCCGCGTAAGCTGGCTTCGAGGTCATAGATGACGCGCGGCGGTGTAATGAAAAAGTCGCCCGTGATCAATGCGGCGCGAATTCTGTTTTGTGCCGGACCCTCGAGACGAATATAGGACTTGATCGTGCCGCCGGGGCTCTGGTGATGGCCAGCCAGGTCACCGCGAGCCGCCGGAGGTTCTTCAATTTCACTGACGAACTCGTCGCGTCCGATTTCCTCATGCCACAAGCGTTGCGCCTGATCACTCTCCACGCGGCTGAGCTCTCCGGGTGTCATTTGCAGACCGAAGCGCTCTGAAAATGCCGCAACCAGCGCATCCTGGATCTGTGGCAGGCCCGGGGTATCGTCACCCAGCAGTTCCCGCAACGTGACTACGCGTTGCTCGGCCGAATCCAGACTCCGTTTTGCCAGCTTGGCTTTAGGCACCCGCAGGGCTGACACCATCACCTGTGGGTCCATATCGACCAGCACCGTTCCCTGGTAGAACAGGGTGTCGCCGTCGAAAAAACCACCGGTGCCGCTGATTTTTCGCCCATCGACTTCAATGTCATTACGCGGCCGGTAGCTGGCCGGGACGCCGAGCCGGCTGATCCCGTCCGCAACCGCCTCGCAGATTTCCCGTGCCAGATCGGCCAATGATGCAACGCGGAGCGTTGACCGGCTGAACGCCAACTCCCAACCCAGCTGGCCCGGATCGAGAAATATGGCGCCGCCGCCGGTGATACGTCGCGCCACGCCGATGTGGTTATCCCGGCAGTAATCGAGATCGATTTCCTGTGCAAGCGCCTGGTGTCGCCCTACCAGGGCGGTCGGTGGAAAGCGCAGGAAACGCAGGGTGTCCAGCACGGCGCCCGCCTGGTGCGATTCGATAATGGCCTGCCCGATGGCGATGTTCAGACGGCCTTCGACCACACCTGAGTCAATAAGGCGGAATGACGGTTTCATGCTCTGCCGGCAGCCCTTCAAACGAGACGGTGCGGGATATCAAGCTGCTTGCGGATTTTCTTGATGTCCTTTTTCACCGGCTGGAACGGGTAGCTCGCAATATCGCTCGGGGGCGAATCTCCGTAGGGCCGGTCACAGGCCGAAATGTCGTCCTGGAACTTGCCGGGGCAACCCGACGTCCTGAAGGCCATACCGGAATCAATGATGTCATCCAGTTCGCCGCGCGGCAGGCCAAAATCCGCCAGCCTGCCCTGCTCATCGAACTTCATATGATCTACCCGGGCGCCACGATAATCGATCAGGTAACGGCCCAGCTGCACACGCCGCCACTGATCGCGTGGCGTGGCCGGCAGGTGGTCCATCAGCGAACCCTGTTCCGGAAAGAAGCAGAACATGTGGTTGTGCCCGCCAAGATCGACGATTTTCTGCACCAGTTGCAATACGGCATGCTCGGTCTCACCCATGCCGACGATGATGTGTACACCGAACTTCTGCGGCCCAAAAATATCACGCGCATCCAGCAAAACCTCCCAGTACTTGTCCCACTTGTGCGGGGATTGCACGCCCTTGCCACGGGTGCGATC
>DAOWGA010000230.1 GCA_030637665.1 Lysobacterales bacterium
ATATGGTGCGCCCAGACGATGAACGAAATAATGCCGATGGCCAGGATGGCCCACACCATCATGCGGTAGCCGAAGATGTTTTTACGGGCGTGTGTCGCCACGAGGTCTGAAATCACGCCAAAGGCCGGCAGCGCAACAATGTACACCTCAGGATGCCCGAAAAACCAGAACAGGTGCTGGAACAGGATGGGGCTGCCGCCACTGTATGCCAACTCCTCACCCATGGACAACAGCGCGGGCATGAAGAAACTGGTGCCCACCACGCTATCCAGCAACAACATGATGCCGGTCACCAGCAATGCCGGGAAGGCCAGCAGGCCGAGAATGGTAGCCACAAAAATGCCCCAGACCGACAGCGGCATACGCATCAGTGTCATGCCGCGGCACCGGGCTTGCAGCACGGTGGTCACGTAGTTCAGGCCGCCCATCGTGAAGGCGATGATGAACAGCACCAGCGATCCCAGCATCAGCACGATGCCGCCACCGACGCCGGGCGTGCCCGGCAGGATGGACTGGGGCGGGTACAGCGTCCAGCCCGCACCGGTCGGCCCTCCCGATATAAAGAAACTGCTTAACAATACCAACACAGATAGCAGGTAAACCCAGTAGCTGAGCATGTTCATGAACGGGAACACCATGTCCCGCGCGCCGCACATCAGCGGGATCAGGTAGTTGCCGAAACCACCGAGCAGCAAGGCCGTCAGCAGGTAGATCACCATGATCATGCCGTGCATGGTGATGGCCTGGTAATACTCCTCAGGTGTGATAAAGGAAAAGGTATCCGGGAATCCCAGCTGTAGCCGCATGGCCAGGCTGAGTACCAGGGCCACCAGGCCTACGGCAATGGCGGTCAAAGAGTACTGAATGGCAATGACCTTATGGTCCTGGCTCCAGATGTACTTGGTGATAAACGACTTGGGGTCATGCATGTGCTGTTCATGATCCCGGTCCGCTATCGCAACATATGACATCAGATTACGCTCCTGTCCCTTGCAGCCCGCTCAGGGCCATCATTATTAAATTCTTTCATTGCAACGACCTTCATTCCAAACCACCCTTACAAAGTGTTGATATACGCAACCAGATCTTTGAAGGCCTGTTCATCGCGCAGAACACCTGTGATCAAAGTCATCTGCTTGCCATACAAGTCCTGTGGATGCGATCCACGGATCCCCTGCTTGTAATTATGCAACTGCCGCAGGATGTACCAGTCATTGGCGCCGCTCAGTCGGGGTGCGTTCAAAGCCCAGATACCTTGCCCTTGAACGCCGTGGCAGGATTTGCAGGTAATGAAGATTTCCTCGCCTCTTTCTACATCACCGCTGATCGTTGCCGGCGGATCCGAATCGGGTAGCGAAGCGATGTAGGCCAACACGTTGTTGATCGCGGCATCATCGACCAGAGTGGCCGCCATGGGCGCCATCTGTGCGCCGAAGGAATCGCCGGCATTGCTACCACGCAGACCGTGCCTGAAGTTCTTCAACTGCCGCTGGAGATACCAGCCAGCCTGTCCGGTCAGCTTGGGTGCGTTGAGCATCTCATTGCCTTCGCCCTGGGCGCCGTGACAAGCGCTGCACACGGCATAAAGGGCCTGCCCAACAGCCACGTTCGGAGCTGGAGTCTCCAATACTTCGGCAAAGGTCGGGTAGCTGTCCAGCCAGTCATCGAAGGCGGCCTGCTCATCAACCACCACGGCGCCACGCATGGCAAAATGTCCAATTCCGCATAACTCCTCGCACATGATCTCGAAACGACCGGTGCGTGTTGGTGTGAGCCAGGCAAAAGTTGTCATTCCGGGCACCAGGTCCATCTTCACGCGGAACTGGGGTACGGTGAAATTGTGTAAAACGTCCCTGGAGCGAAGTACAAACCTGCGTGCTTGCCCGACCGGCAAGTGCAGTTCGCCATTGGCGATCAGCACATCATCCCGGCCAGCCGGATCGTCCGGCTTTATGCCAAACGGGTTGGCCTCGCCAATCAGGCCGATGTCGACCTGGCCAAGCACACCATCTTCACCGGGAAAACGAAAACTCCAGTGCCACTGCTGGCCGACCACTTCTACCAGCGCGGCATCATCCGGCACGTCAACGAACCGGGCCCAGACCCACAAGCCGGGCGCCAGCATCGCAATGACGCCGACGGATGTGATAATGGTCAGCCACCATTCCAGCTTCTTGCTTTCGGGTTCGTAGTGAGCTTTAAGGCCCTGGCGATGGCGAAATTTGATGATGACCCAGATCAGGAATCCATTAAGAATAATGTAGACGATGCCGGTAACCCAGAAAGTGATATCGACGGTTGTATCTATTGCAGACCAGTCAGCGGCAATCGGAGTAAACCACCATGGACTGAAGAAGTGGAAAAGAACGGTAGCGACGACGAGTATGATAATTCCAATAGCTATTGCCATGTCCGTTTACCTGTTTTGTATTTGTTATTCGTAAGCCTGATCCTTTTTTTGCCTGCTGTGACGTCGTTCGACGCGCCCGAAGGGGTTGACGAAATGCCGGTCGGTGGCGACATGACGTGACTCCGGGTGTCGCCGGTGCATCATATCCTTGATTTTTTCGCCCTGCCCCTTGTGAGCGTAGATCAGGATCAGGTATTTGCCTGCCTCGATGTCATCGTGGAAACGACGCAGTTTCTGGTTCTCGCTGTCCATCCCGGTCAGGCCTCCCACCCAGGCGCCGAACAGAGTCGCAACAACGACCATGAAGAAATAGGCAACACTGGGAAAATGGGGTCCAAATGGCTTGAAAAGCATCAGGCCGCCTGCAATCAGGACACCGATGACGAAGCCAATATTGGCCCCGATAAAACCGCCCCGCAATAAATCAGTGGTTTCGAGCCAATTGCTCGAATGTATTTTTTCGTTCTTTAGCCCGGCCTCATCTTTGGATATGACATGAAGGTTCCAATTTTCAACTCCCACTGCGTGGAGATCATCAGAAATCTGGTGCGTGGTGACCAGCGAAGGAGCGAGATAATACATGCATTTCACGGCTTTACTCCGGATAAGCTTTTGGAAAATCAGGAAATTGTTCTGGTTCGTACTGCCTTGTTTTTTACGCCCTAGAGCGAATGATTCTCAATCCTATTTGCATCGAGTGTCTCATATTTGTACGGGGTTTAAAAGTGTATTTCTTTTCAGACCGCAGGTGAGTGCAGCCTTTCAGAAAGCGCTTTGGACTTTAATTCGACTTATCGATGAATCTGCGACTACCATTTTTTTGCAAGCCACAGCGTTGCCAGAAATGCAAAAACAAGGACCAGCGCTGCCAGCAGGGAAGTATGCCAGGGCAAGTAGGAATAGCGGTAGAAATCGTCACTGACACCAGCGACGCCCCACAGGTCACCACTGCCATTACCAACCACCAACTGCCCCCGCATACCCTTTTCCATGTGCTGCGCCATGTCGCAGTGAACCAGGTAGCTGCGGTCATCTCCTGGCACGATAAAGGTGCCGGTTTTGCTGTGCCCGCCCGAAGCTTCGATGTGGAACATACCGGCCGGATACAGGTACTTGGGCAAACCGTGCACCATCCATTGGTGGCGCACACTGTCCTCGTTGACAAAAGTAATTGTGATCCTGCTGCAAGGCTGAACGCGAACTTCATGCTGACTCATGCCATAGATCATGCCGGGGAAATCAGCCGCGTATTTTCGCCCGGCATGAATGGTGAATTCATAGTCCCGGCTGATTTCAGTGCAATCACGCGGCAGCGTATCGTGGTTCTGGTTCATCACCACACCGGCCGGGTCAACTGTCATCTGGTGAGCGCTGTGTTTTGAATGATCGACCCCGTCCTGGCCGGAACCCTTCATGGGTAAAAGAAGCATCAGGCCGGCAGCGAACAAGGCGCGCGGATTCATGACTGACCCTGGTTGTGATTCAACTTGCGGCCCCGGCTTCGCCGGATCAGGGCGCCGACCCCCAGTGCCGCCATGATGCCACCAGCCAGCGCCAACCCCAGCACACGCAGCAACATCAGCAAATCATGGCCGGTGTCTGAAAACAATCCCGGCGCATAGCTTTCCCAGACCGGTATTTCCTTGCGATAAAAGGCCTCGGTAAAATACCGGTCAAAAGATACGCCACGGGTTTGCGGCCAGCCGGCTTCATCCATGTATTGTGCGTAAACAATGGCACTGATATTGCCGCCAGGACCGATCCCATCACTGGTGATGCCATTGTACTGGTGGTCATGGAACGGCCAGATGCCCGGGCCGTAAGAATGCAGCCCGTCATTTTTCAGCTCCAGAGCCAGGTCCACACGCTGTGATGTCGCCAGCCAGATCACATCCTGGGGCGCCAGAGTGTCCTCAGGCAGCGCGACACCGTCGCGGTGGGTAGCCGTGAACTTGTGACCATGTGTATGCAGCGCGATGCCTTTTGCGCCACCATTGACTACCCGGAGCCTGATCCGTTCATCGTCTTCACCGACCAGCAGTGATTCCCGGAAAGTGTAGGGAAAGGAGCGCCCGTTAAGCGTGAAGTAGTCCGGTGCTGAATCAGTGATGTCGTAGTCGCGGTGCATGGAACGGGTGATCAGGCGAGGATCATTGTGGAGCTGAATGCGCTCACTCAACTCCTTGTCGAGATCGAGGTAATGCAAATCGTATTCGCGGTCGAACGATTCCCGTAGCGAACGGGACGGCACACGCACCAGGCCGGCGCCGATGTTCATCGTCTGCAGCCAGTTGTCTGGCCGGTTTTCCTCCACGATGAACAGGCCCTGCAGACCCATCATCACGTGCACGTGCGGCTGCACATGGCAATGATAGAACATGGTTCCGGCGTGGCGTGGGCTTAGCTCATAGCTACGCGAATCTCCGGGCATCACCGGCATTTCGCTGGTGATAGGAACGCCGTCATTACCTTCACCGCTGACATCGACGAATCCGTGGTCGGCGCCATGCAAGTGCAGCGTGTGCGGCATGTAATGCGTGTTCTCCAGGGTGATCCGCACCGTGTCGCCCTGCTCTATGCGAATCGCCGGAGAAGGCAGGCGCAGTGAACGCCTGGCCCGGTTTGATTCGAAGTTCTCCACCGCCATGCCCACGAATTTGGGCGCGAACACCCACAAACCGGGCCGGATACCCGGTGCAATTTCGTACCGCGTGACCGGACCCGGGACGACCGCCGAACCCCCGTTGAGCTCGGCGACTTCAAGCCGGATATGAATCTCGTCAGGGTCTCCGTCACCGTCCAGGTCACGGCCCTTCTCCACCGCATCGGCCGCCAGGCCGCTCTTGAGCAGCGTGGCCTGGCTCACGTTGTTGCTGCCACGAACGAAGGTCGCAACGGTATAGGGGTTGTCAGCAACACAAGGCGCGGAGGCAGCAATGTCCACATCCTCGATCAGCTGGCGATCTCGCCAACCCTCCGGGTCTGGCGGGCAAAACACCTCTGGTTCGGTGGCCATCGCCTCTACTGAGGGCGGAAGGCCACGGAACCCCGCGGCACCGAACCACTCGGTCAGTTTCAGTCGTATCGGCATCGGGTACCACTGGGGCGGACAGGACAACAGCGCTATCAGCAGCGCCAACACGAACAACCAGCGCCTGCTCATCGTGCTGTTCCCTGCTCAGGCGCTGTCTGCTTTAAACGCCTGGACCGGCGTACGAAAGCGAAGACTGCCCCCGCCAACAGCAGGATTAGCGGAAACAGGTAACCGGTATTCGAGCGGCCTACCTCAAAAGGAAAAACAGCGGTATATATCATGTCATTTGTGGGATGGCCGGCTGAAACAATGCCAATGTAAGCGCCCTCCTCGAGAAAGTCATGCTCAATTTGAAAGGACGCGTCCGGGCGAATGACGGGGGGCTGGTAGAACACCGTGTGTTGCTCGATGTCTTCGATTTCCTCGACGTTTTCCAGCTTAACGAAGCGGCCCAGGCCGGTCACGTCCCGGATGATGCGAAAGTCCACCGGCACTTCTTTCAGGCTCTGATGCAGGTAGTCCAGCACGAAAATGGTTTCGCCGGTATCCGGCAGGTCCTGACAAAACTGCTTATTGCCGCTGGTATCCGGCTGGTAGGCGGTGAAGTGGGCCGAGTAAAAATCAATCCAGATGATACAGACATCTCCTTCGAGCACCAGGCCTCCGCCGGCTTGCGTTGCGGTAACCGGCAATACGAGCAAACCCGCGCTCAAAATGACACAAATAGAATAACCTTTGATTTTTCGACTTAGCAATATTGGCTGCCGTGTG